>NZ_CALADU010000297.1 GCF_937890665.1 uncultured Subdoligranulum sp. | reverse complement strand
CGGTGAGACCATCAAGAGCTACATTGCCGAGGGCCGGGACCTGAGCACCCTGGTCAGCGTGCCCCTGGCCCTGGCGGGTTGGATGCGCTACCTACTGGGTGTCAATGACGCAGGCGAGGAGATGGAGGTCAGCGACGATCCCCTGAAGGAGACGCTTCAGTCCCAGCTCCAGGGCATCGTCTGGAACGACCCCGCCAGCTACCATGGCCAGCTGCGGCCCATTCTGGCCAATGCCAGCATCTTCGGCGTGGACCTGACCACCACGCCCCTGGCCGACAAGATCGAGCAGATCTTTGTCGAGGAACTGGCTGGTCCCGGCGCCGTCCGGGCCACTCTGCGCAAGTATTTGGCAGAGTAACGAACCCTCTCGTCCCCAATAAAAAAGCCCCGCCGTCAGGCGGGGCTTTTTTGCGTGGCGGCGCGCTTGTGTGCGGTTCATCTCGATCGTTGACGGCATTGACTGGAGCCGCTGTCTTCCCGATACATCCGGATCTATTTATCATTCTTTTTGCGAACTGCAAGTGTGACCGCTTCAAATTCCAATAAAGGTTTATCGGGGGCGGGCATCTCTTTCGGGTTTTCTATGCCCGTCACATCATAATATTCATCACTGTACTGTATCTTACTGTCATCAAAGTTCTCTTGAATGGATTTCACATATTCATATGGATCGTTCATCGGGGCTAATCCGAATTCCTGCTGAAGCATCTTCACAGCCGCTTTCTGTTCGCCAGTAAGAATCTTCTTTTCCTTCGCCACATGCTTGTTGAACCGTTCCCGCGTCATCCATACAATTTGCTCCACCGGATTGACAGTGCCGCAAGCCAAGATTAAGCGGATAAAATCCTCAAAATCAGCCGCCAGCGGATATACATTCTGGTCTGCACAACTCTCGGGGTTGCAAGCAAATACCATCTCTCCATACTCGGGCAAAAAGCAATATAAGATGCATCCCTCAAATCCGATCGGCTCTGCATTGACAGGGTAGCAGTAGTACGGCTGCGTAATGTCCCCCGGCTCCAAACACAAAAGGCCTTTATCTATAGGGAGCGCCATAAACTTTTCATAAGTTGTTCGCATTGAGATGCCTCCAAAAATCCTTCTTGGGATTCTATGATTGGAAAATAGCATATCACAGGGCGTCCTGTTCAGGTTATTTCCACTCGCCGGGTTAAATCCATTTCTAAACTTTTTTGTATAGAGGATCTGATCAAACGCGGCTTTATTTGATGCAGATCATCCTTATCCTAAGGTCTATTCGGACTTTTACGATCAAAACTCTATCCAGGCCACCTTATCAAGGCGCGTGTCTCATTTTTGAATTACGGAATCTCGCTGTGTGCAGCTTCATATTCCAAAGCCCATGTTTCGAGCGCTTCTAAAACCGGGACAAACTTTGCGCCAACGGCAGTTAAAGAATATTCTACCCTGGGTGGAACTTCACGATAAATTTCCCGGTGAATGATTCCGTAGCTCTCCAGTGTGCGCAGCTCTTTTGTGAGATTGGCTTCTGTAACTTGAGGCATTTTGCGTTTCAATTCGCTGAATCTTAAAACATGGCTTTCGCTCAGGTGATAGATGATCACCATCGTCCATTTACCTCGGATTATTTTCTGCACCTTCCCAATGGGACAAGCTTCGATATTGTCTGTATAATCGTTTCTCATCAATTCTCCAATACTATTATTTTTAATAGTACTTCTATTTTAATATGGTACTTGTAATTTTTTATAATAAAACCTAACATTAAAATTGTAAACCGTAAAGGGAGATATATTTATGAATGTGATTATATTTGGGGTGACTGGAGGAATTGGGAAGTGGGCTGTTGAGCATGCATTGCAAAGTGGCCATCATGTCACGGCCTATGTGCGCAACGCACAAAAGATAACAGAGACGAATCAAAATTTGACGGTCATTCAGGGGAATATTTGCGACCAGCAGGAAATGACAACGGCACTATCCGGACAAGATGCCGCGGTTTGGTGTGTCGGAATCCCTATGAAGAAAAGCTATCAGAAGATGGAGTCCTTAGAGGGACACAAGACTTTGATAAAGGCCATGGAAGCAAATCAAGTGAAACGATTGGTTGATTGGGGAACACCAAGCGTACATTTCGAACAGGATAAAAAATCATTGATCACGGTGGTTCCGGGAATCATGGCGGGGCTTCTTTTTCCCCAAGCGAAAAAAGAGATGCTGGCAATTGCTAAAGTCCTTCGGGAATCCAACTTGGACTGGACATTGGTGCGTTTTACGGCACCGAAAAACACGTGTTACACAGGAAATGTAAAAGTTGGCTTCGGCGATACAAAAATGAACGTTTCCATTTCACGCGAAGACATCGGTGCATTTATGATAAAAATGCTGGATTCGGATACGTATATTCACTCCATGCCCATTATAGGGAGCTGATCATCATTTTGATCACTATGGCACGATGATAATTTTGCAACTTTGATAAGACGATTTTTTATCAAAGCCACGGAAATACATCCATTCTTGAGAATCGTAAGAATTATATCGGCAGGCTTCAAATAGCAAAAAGAGAGCTGACTGACGAATCAAAATCAGTTAGCTCTCTTTTTGTAAATCATGAAAAATGCTGCCAAATCGTTGCCGCGAAGGGACTTATTCCCTCAAAAACCCAGTCATATCAGGCTTTTCCGGGCTTCTGAACTTATTCCCATTCGCAAAATGAAACTTAATTCTAAACGCTTTTGTTTGGGGGATTTGATACCATTTGATTTTTCCTGATACCTATTATCCTTATCCTATGGGCTTGCCGAACTTTT
>NZ_CALADU010000296.1 GCF_937890665.1 uncultured Subdoligranulum sp. | reverse complement strand
CGCTGCGCCCCGGTATGGCCGACCTGCTGCGCGCCGCGGCAGACGGCGAAGCAGATGTTCTGATCGTGGTGGATGCCGAGCATCTACATTGTGGCCGTCCCGAACTGGAAGGGCTTATCGCTTCGTTGCTCTGCTATGGCATCCACACCTTCGGCGTTAAGTGCGGTTGGATCGAACCGGGCGGCCGGCACTGGATGGCTCTCCCGAATTACGATTCGGAGGTGTGAGATGGAACGCAAGAAAGAAGATGTGCTTTTCTTTCCGCGTGTCTGGTTGTATGCGCGCACAGGCAGCGGGCATCGCTCTGTTGCTGAACAGCAGCTGGCAGAACTTCGTGAATGGGCCAATTGCAATGGGTACTGTATAGTTGGCCAAAGCTGCGAATGTACCAAGGACAATTCCTTTTGGCGGCCCGGTTTATTTTCCATGCTCCGGGCCGTGCGCAGGGGCGATGTCGATGCCGTGGCAGTAACAAGGCTCTCTCGATTTGCCCGTAAGAGAAGCAAACTTTGCAAGATCCTTGCCGATGTTGGCGTCGGGAGATCGCGACCATATTTTGTCGGGAGTATTTAACCAATTTTTGTCGGAAAAGTCGGAGCCAGCAGAATAAATAAAAAGAGTGCCAACAACCCAGCACTCATAAATTGGTTACTCCTGCGCCACTACCGGCTCAACCGCAGGTATCTTGCCTGTTTGCAAAGAAACGGTCTCCAGTTTCTTTCCCCGGAAACTTTCACCACGCAGCTTAAACACAGTAGCATCGTCAAAGATGCGGTCCAGCGTACACAGCAAGGTAGCGTCTTCCTCAAAATCCTCGCGCCAGAGAGCCGGGTTCTTGTTGCTGGTGAAGATCATATTGAAACTGCCTTCTTTGTTGTATCGCCGGTCAATCAGGTCAAAGAACAGCCTGGTATTCTCTTTGTCAAAGGCACAGTGGCCAATCTCGTCAATAATCAGGCAAGAGGGGCGCACAAGGCCGTTGAGGCAGGAATCGGTCTTTCCGGAACGCCTGGCTGCTGTGAATCGGTCCCGGAGTTCAGATGCCTTAATGAAATAGGTTTTTAACCCGTGCTGGCAGCAGGCGTAGCCGAAAGCCTGAGCCAAATGCGTTTTGCCTGTGCCAGCCGGACCAATAAAGGCCAGGTTGCGGTGAGAGTAGATAGCGTTCAAAGAGGACAAAACCTTCAGGCGTTCCACATCTCTCCCTTTAAGCAGCGAAAAGTCAAAATTCTCAAAGGTCTTGGGTGCTTTTGTAGGAAGACGACTCATCTTCAATAAGGTCTGAATGGTGGTCTGCTGCTTCTTTTCGCTGAGATAGGAGAGAAGCGCTTGCACTGCTTCCATTCCTGCTTCTGAGAATTCCCGGTCTTCTGCGAACAGAGCGAATTCCTCAGCGGAAAGATCCAGCTTCAAAACAGAAGCAGCGGACGCCACCTGCTCAAAGATTGTTTCCTTCATACCTGGTCCTCCTTGTCAAAATCAAATTTGGCAAAGGAGAGATCCTGTAAGGGCTTTGGAAGCTGTAAAATCTGTGTTTGTACAGGCGCTGTGGGAAATTCTTCTGGCTGTGCCAAGGATTCGTACTGTCCTTCACAGAAACTGTCGGTGCGGCTCCAGGTAACGGTATGTGTAGCCAGCAGTACCTTCAGATCAGCAGAATAGATGCGCAATAAATCACCGTTGCGCTCCACTCTGGCTGTTGCGCCAGGATAGCTGTAGGGTACACCGAAACGCCTGCCCTCGTAATTTACAAAACCGTCAAAGGAGATTTTTCTTTCCGGACAGAGATAGAATCGGACAGAATCCTCCGGTACCATACGCAGCTGTTCTCCGCATACAGTTTCGTGAATCTTTTGAGGCGCACCATCCACAGTACGGCGGTATGTTCCGTTTTGTTTGTTGCACCATTCCAGCGCCTGCCAGTTGAGGTCTGTAAGATCACAGAATACTCGGTCAGCCAGGAAATTGTCTTTCACAAAGCGAACCAACCGCTCCACCTTGCCCTTGGTAAAGGGATGCCGTGGCTTGCAAAGCTTTGTCTCGAAGGCCAGGGCCTGCATAAAGGTCTCGTAGTCTTTCTGCCAGACTGGATGTCCCTCCAGATCCCGGTGCAGCACTACACTCTTCATATTGTCGGTTAACACATAGCGTGGAATCCCCATGTACTGGAAAGCGTGGATCATCCCAATAAACAGGTTTTCTTGCCGGGCATTGGGGAAGAACTCAATATACCGCTGTCCGCAATGGTGGCAGATCATGGCGAAGCAGGCAACGCGGTAGGTCCGACTGTTGTAATCCAGAACATCCGTGAATCCCCAGTCCATCTGGTAGGCTTCACCGGGCTTTGTGACGTACCGGCGGCCACGGTTTCCCTGCGCCGCAACCAACTGGCGCTTGGCTGGAATAAGGTGTTTGTGGGCGGCGATATACTCTTTTACAATGGTTGCCCCGCCTTCAAAACCGGCCTGTCGCAAACGCTCCAACACTACAGAGGAGTTCTTGACTCCTTGGCGCAACAAACTGTCCAACAGGCCGGTATAACCGCTGAGTTTTGTGACCGTATGTTTACTGCCTTTGGTGCTCCGAGGCAAATCTTGGAAGCTGTTTTTCTTGAGTCTGCGCAGTCTGCTACGAGATACGCCGGTTCGTCGTTCTAATTCGGCCAAGTTGATACGTTCCAGGGAAAAGGAGTCTCCCTGGAACGCCTTCATTTCTTCTATGGCTTGTGCTATACTTGGTGCAAAGCCATTACCATTTTGCTCTTTCATCGCTATTCCTTTCCACTGGGTTGTTGGCACTTTCCAGTGTACAGGATTTAAAAGAGCATCGGTAGTGGCTTTATCTTTTCCGACTAAATTTGGTCTCGAACGCCCGACACTTTAAGGCTGGTTTCTCCCGACCCGAATACCGAATTACAGGCAAGCGATGTGACGCTGATCACCACCGACGTAAGTTTGCGATATCAGCTATATCTTTATAGTCTGGATTGTGTGATTGCAGATTGCCCGAAAGGAAGGAACCGGTGTGCAGGAATACATACAGCAGATGCCTGATGGCCGTACTCGGATACAACGGGAAGTAGAGGGGGGCTCCGTTACCATATACTTTTCGGAAAAAGACGATGAAGATACACTTGAAAAAGTAAAATCCATGATCATGGATGCCTATGCAGAGAGAAAACACCGTGAGGGTAAACCGTCAAATTCCGGCCCGCAATAAGACAGGGATTTCTCCGTTTTGGTGATAGCTTTCCTGTCCCGGAATGAGTATTGTTGGGATAGGCAAATAACCCATACTAAGAGAATGCGAGAGGAACAAAAATGACATTTTGGGACCAACATGGGCAGGAAGTGGAGATCTCGCAGGCAGATCAGAAGTGGTTAGATGATTCGTATTTTATGACCCAACAGATGCGGTTGGAGGTCGATGCACCACGGGCGGCCCTGTCCTATCGAGTTTCCACGAAAGGACAGGTGGACCACGACGATATCCCTATGCAGAAGATCGCCTGTCGGAAGTTCGCCCAGGAGCATGGCTGGCGTGTGGTACTGGAAAAAGCCGAGAAGGGAATCTCGGGTTCCAAAGTTTCCGCCAATAAGCGGGATGTGATTCAGGAACTGCGCAGCGAAGCGGGCAAGGGAAACTTCGATATCCTTCTTGTGTATATGTTTGACCGGCTGGGACGCATCGAGAGTGAAACGCCGTTTGTACTGGAATGGTTCGTCCAGCACGGCATCCAGATGTGGAGCACCCACGAAGGCCAGCAGCGTATCGAAAGTCACGGCGACAAGCTCATGAACTATATCCGGTTCTGGCAGGCGGCAGGGGAAAGCGAAAAGACTTCCATGCGAACCAGGGACCGCATCCGTCAGATCGTTTCCAGTGGACATTTTGCCGGAGGTTTTGTCCCTTACGGATATCGAGCTATTAATAAAGGTAGAGTCAACAAGAGAGACCAGCCCGTAAAGGATCTGGAAATCAATCCAGATGAAGCGGAATGGGTCCGGGAAGTGTTTATGAAAGTGGCGGAAGAAGGTGCCAGTGGATATGCCATGGCACAGATGCTGAACCAACGAGGACTGCGTACCCGCCAGGGGGCGGAGTTCCAGTCTTCCAACATCAAGAGAATGATTCAGCATGAAGGCTATACTGGATATATCATTACTAAGGCGGCAAGATCGGAGTTTATGCCGCAGCTGCAGATCATTGATGAGGCTTTGTTCGCCAAGGCCAACGAGATGATCAGCAAGAGAAGCAAAAAGGCTATGAAAGATAAAAACGCTGCCCAAAAGAGCAGCAATCCAACATTATTGGCCGGCATCATAGTCTGCGCACATTGCGGGGCGAAGATGTCGGCCTTTTTGCATACGGACCGATATAAGCTGGCCGATGGGAGTATCCGGGAGAAGGTGCAGGCCAAATACAACTGCTACCAGCGCGGTCAGCACCTGCGGCAATGTGATGGTCAGTCACTTTATCTGGCAGAGCGGGTAGACAGAATTGTGCTTACTTACGCCGATGAACTGTTCCGCAAGATTAAGAGCGAGCCTTATGATAAGAGCATCGAGCAGAAGATTCGTCAGCAAGAAGCAAACCATAATAGAAAAAAGCAGGCTGCCGAGAAGAAAATCAAGGCAGCCCAGTACAAGCAACAACGCTATGAGGATGAAGTGTTGAAATGTCTGGAAGGGGAGAGCGCCTTCTCGCAGGAGATGCTGGCCCGGCTGATTACGCAGGCAGAGGCAGAAGTCAGACAGGCAAAAGATGAATACGCGGCCTTGCTGCAGAACAATGATGACCGAACTACAGTGCAACAGATTCGTAGCTACTACGATGAGTTCCTTGGTTGGGCCAATGAATTTGATCTTGCTACGGTCGAAAGAAAAAGAGTCATCCTGGCGCAGCTGTTCGAAAAGGTGGAGGTTGGAAAAGGATACAAGATTACAATCCATGTGCGAGGAACTTATAAGCAGTTCTTGGGAGAAGAACAACATGGAAAATTTTGACTACACCATTAGTATTGGTCAGTTGGGAGAGCAACTGACTCTTAATCAGTGGGTCCTGGGTTCGAGTCCCCGATGGTGCACCAGAAAGAGCCTTACGGAAAACGTAGGGCTCTTTTTTTGTTGCCATAATCCGGAATGTTGCGCTGGTGCACCATCGGAGGACGAGAACAGCTGCAAAGGCGACCGCCGCCTGCGGCGGAAACAGGGAGCCGGAGCAGGGGCCGCGGTCGCAGAGGCGGCGGCCCGCTCCAAGGGACGCTGGCCGATGCGGGCACCGCAACCCGTAAGGGTCCGCCGTCTGCTCCGGCGGGCAAAAAGGGTCCAGTGGACCCTTTTTAGAGTGCGGGAGAGTCCCCGGGGAGTGCAGAGGTAGGCAGAGCGTGACGGGGGTTGCGATTTTGTTATTACACGGCCTTACGGAAAACGTAGGGCTCTTTTTTTGTTGCCATAACCCGGAATGTTGAGCTGGTGCACCATCGGAGGACGAGAATGGCTGCGAAGGCGACCGCCGCCTGCAGCGGAATTGTAAAAGGCGTCAAATCTTTTTGTATGGTTTTGTGAGGCTTGCTGATTGTAGAGAAGGGCGGAAGCCGATAAACTGAAAGTATAGTAAAAAGAAAGTTTGGATTGCAATCAAGAAGGAGCGTTGCTCATGGGATCGAGAGAGGCAAGCCTCCATCTGCGGTGTGAGGATCGTGGTACGCTGCTGCCCAAACTGAAGACCTTGTTGGATGATCCGTCCTTTTGGAGGGAAGAAACGGAAGATTTACTGGGACTGCTGGGCCAAGTCTTCGAGCAGCAGGTGCCCCAACTGGATGAGACAAAACAGCGTGCAGGCAAAGCGTTGCTGGACAACCTGCGGACAGGACTGGATGATTGGGAGCAAAGGGAAGACCCTGCCATTGTAGTGGTACAGCCCCACTTTGTAAGTCTTTATTGGTACGACCATATCCGAAGCGAAAATTTGGAAGAACAGGCGTGGAATTTTGGCCGTCGGTGTCGTGTGCCCGTTTTAGGCGTTTGCCGGTTTGACATCTGCGATTTGCAGCTCTGTGGGGTGCGCAATGCGGGCTGTCCCGAAGCAGTTACCTGCCGTGGAGACTATTATTTCAACGAACATGACATCCAGCCGGTAGATGCCGGTGAGCTCTGCCGCATTCTGGAGGCTCCCTTTCTGCAGGAGGGGGTGGCTGCGGCGCTGGCCTGCTCGGATGGCGAGGGTATGGCCCAAATGCTGGAGAAGGCTTTGAAAATGCCCATCTACCTAAACGAAAGAATGTTGTCGGCGGAGGGAAAAAGACCAACAGAATGCTGGCGGAAAACTTTGGTGTATGTCGAAACGTAAGGCCCGTGGCCAATCGGCAAAGGGAAAAGGAACTGCCCTTGCCGATTATAGTTAGGATAATGAAGGCAACCAAATTTCTGCACTGTTTGGGTGCGACAGGAGGCTTGTGGAATGGGGTTTCTCAATAAAAAACCGATTATCAAATCCGAAGGGTTTCGGCCGTTAGAACTGAACGAGGACAATGTTCAGGCCCTCTTCAACAGGTGTTTGAAAACTGACGAGACAAAAGAGATCGAGTACAGTTACTTGTTCAAAAAAGAGTTTGGATATGAAGAAACCAAAGCCCCGTCCATTTTGACCAAGAGAAGATAAAAGCGAATAAACAGGCCATCATATACTTATTCGGTCAGGTGCAAATCGTTCACCGCAACGAATTTTCAATCACGGAAGAAAAAGCCGCCACCCGGTATGACGGCAAAAAATGGACGGAAAACAAGGGTTTTCTGATGGAGTTCCTGCATCTCGCCGCAGGGGCTCACATCATGGGGCCGTTTATCGCAGATGGGCAGAAAGCCTCTACCATGAAGCTTAAACCCACCTTCTCCCCGAAAGACCCCAACTTCCCCGCGTGGTGGGAGGCCCACAAAGCCGAGTGGGCGGACTGACGGCATCGCCTGCGATGTGGCCCTTTCCGCTGTGCTGCAGGGGTGGCCCCGGCGTGCGTCCCTGCCGGCCCCGGCACTTTGGCCCCCTTGCACCCCCGTTACCGCACCCCTGCGCCGGCAGGGGTAACCCCCATGCCTTGCAAACAGGGCGCGCACCGGGGGCGCGCCTCCCCGGATATACCCACAAGAAGAGCCTTACACCGCGAGTGAGGCTCTTTTCTTGTGGGGTGTTGCGTGACCTCGTCACAGAAAGGAGCGGGACTTTTTTTGTATACTGGTCCCATTGAATTTTGGGAGGTATACCATGGGAGTAGAAGTGAAACGGCGAAAGGCCCGGGTGGATGGCGATGCCTGTGTGGCCTGCGGGTGCTGCGTTAAAGTCTGCCCGCTGCATGCCATCGAGATCGTGCGGGGCATCGTGGCCCGCGTGGACCTGAGCAGGTGCGTTGGCTGCGGAAAATGCGCCGCAGAATGCCCTGCCAGTGTGATCACCGTAGAGGAGGCCGCAAGATGAAAAAACGTTGGTACGACTATCTGTGGATCGCTTCGCTGCTCTATCTGGTGCTGGGCTTCTTCAACATCCTGTTTGCCTGGCTGGGGCTTCTGTGCTTCTGCATCCCGCTGCTCTTTGCGGTGGTGGGCGGCAACAAAGGGTACTGCAACCGCTACTGCGGGCGCGGCCAACTGTTTGCCCTGCTGGGCGGGCGGTTTGGTTTATCCCGCCGGCGGGACGTTCCCCGCTGGATGAAGAGCAAGGCCTTCCGCTACGGATTTTTGGCCTTTTTCTTTGCCATGTTTTTCGTCATGCTGTGGAACACCGCACTGGTCTTTGCCGGGGCACAGGACCTAAAACAGGTGGTCACCTTGCTGTGGACCTTCAAGCTGCCTTGGCACGGGGCTTACCACGGCACCCTGTTCCACCCCGGCGTGGCCCAGTTCGCCTTTGGCTTTTACAGCGTGATGCTGACCTCCACGGTGCTGGGACTGCTCACCATGGTGCTGTTCAAGCCCCGTAGCTGGTGCGTCTACTGCCCCATGGGCACGATGACCCAACTGATCTGCAAGGCCAAGAACGGGTCCGCCCTGCCGGGGCAAAACGGATAAACAAAAATCCATCCAAAAGGGCTTGCTGCGGCAAGCTCTTTTTTGAGTGGATGACGCCGCCGGCTCTTGCAGGGGGCGTCTGGGCGCATTATAATTTATAATACAGACAATCCGAAGAGAAGGGAAGCGTCCCGGATGGAACAAAAATTGGATCTGGCATTGCTGAAAAAAGGCATGCTGTTCCGCAATATGACCGATGAGGAAATTTTGCAGGCGGTGGAGGCTATGTCGCCCCGGCGGGTGCGGTATCCCCGGCGGACGGTGGTGGCCCAAGACGGCGACCTGTTCCCGGAGATCGGCATTATTTTGGTGGGCAGCCTGCATCTGGCCCACGTTGACAGCAACGGCAACAACAACCTGCTGTATGTGCTGCAAACCGGGGACACCGTGGGGGAAGTGAATGCGGTAGGCCGATACCGGCTGCATCTTTCCATTGCCACCGAGGAACCCACCGAAATTTTGTATCTGAGCGTGGACCAGCTACTGCGCAACAATGTGCTGACGGCCCCACCCAGATCCGCTTTTTGCAGAACCTGACCTTGGCCGTGGCCCAGAAAGGCCAGTACCTGACCCGCAAACTGGAGGACAGCATCCGCCGCAGCATGCGGGAGCGGCTGCAGGACTATCTGTCGGCCCAGTATCACAAGGCGGGCAGCCGCACCTTTGTCATCCCCCTGAACCGGCAGGATCTGGCGGATTTTCTGTTTGTGGACCGCAGCGCCCTGTCCAACGAGCTGTGCAAGATGCGGGACGAAGGGCTGCTGCGCTTTGACCGCAGCCGGTTTGAACTGCTGGTACAGATGCCCATTACCGAAAACGAGCCGGACCCCAACGACGAATGAACCCCTACATACAGGCAAGAGCCTTCCGCTTTTGGGCGGAAGGCTCTTGGTTTGTTATGGTATTAGGGGCGTCGGCGCAGCAGCCGCGATGGTTGGAGAGGGACTCCACCGCCAATGCCAGCCCAGAGAACATCAGGTAGATGCCCCAGATGGTACTGACGGCCAGCCACCCCACAAGGGGCTGCATCACGATCAGGTTGCCGGCTACGGTGTTCAGGATGCCGGCGGCCAGCAGCCAGCCGGCGCCCGGGGTGCCCTGCCGGCGCATCTCCGAGAAGGTGATGAATTGGGCGATGCCTTGCAGGACGGTGAAAAACGCAACGCCGTTGGCTAAGGTGGCGATCAGTGCCGCGCCGCCGTAGGGGGTGGCGAAGGCCCCAAACCCCAGCAGGGCCAGACCCCCCAGCAGCGTCCAACTGCTGCGCCGGTCCCGGGGCGTTTCGGCCCAGGTCCAGAGCTGCACCCCGCCGTACAGGGTAAACCCGATCACCAGCAGCACGGCCAACGACCAGCCCAACAGCATGGGGGCGAAGAGGGCAGCCGCGCCCAGCCCGGTCAGCAGAGCCCCGGCAGCCACGCCGCCGGTGAGGACCCGCTTGCGCGAGGCCCGGGCGGCTTGTTCTAACGAGAGAATGGCGGTATGTTTCATGGTTCCTCCTCCGGCAGGGCCGGTCAGATCAGTTGATAGGTGGTGAGCAGTTCTTCCAGCGTGGTGCCGTGAACTTTTTCCAGCCCGGCATGCAGGGCCAGCTTGTAGGGCAAGGGCAGCTTCATATCGGTAAGTTTGCGGCCGTCCAAGAGGTAGTGGGTGGCGTTGAGCAGGCACCGCAGGTCATAGACCGAGCCGAACACTTCCGGCACGCCCCGTTCCACATCCAGCAGGGTGTAGACGGCCTCCATGGCGGTGCGGACCGAGTATTCCACCGTGAAGACGGTGTCCCGCGGGGTCTCGGTGAACTGGCCCAAGAAGGCGAAGTTTACGCAGCCTTCAGGCACTACGTCGGGGCGGTCCCCCGCCTGACGGGGCATAAAGAAGGCGGTGATGTAGGGCATCATGCAGGGGACGGTGTTGGCGGATTCCCGGGCCAGCGTTTCGATCTCGTTTTCCGGCACACCCAGATGGTAGAGCCATTCCATGCAGATCTCGGCGCCGGTGCATTCCTCCATGGGCTTGCCCACGTAGTCGCCGGGGCGCTCGGGGTAAAGGCCGTAGATCCAGCCGACCAACTGCCCCTCGGGCTGGGCCTTGAAGTGGGGCTGCCGGTTGAAGGTCCAGCTCATCATCCAAGCTGAGTCTTTGACGGTTACGATGCCGCCGGTGACGACCTTGCCCGCGTAGGGGTCCCGGCCGCAGACCTGCTGCACATAGGGGGCGATGCGGTCATCCAGCAGGGTGACGGTGGCGGATTCCCACTTGGTGGCCTCGATGTTGGAGCAGAACACCTCCGGCCGGCCAAAGGCCGGGTTCTGTACGGCGATGTTTTCCACAGTTCCCAACTGGACCCCTGCCCGGATTCCAGATCCAGTTCGGGGGCGTGGTCGTTGTCGCCCAGAGCGCTGCCCTCGGTGCAGGAACCGTTGGTCACAAAGACCAGATCATTCTCGGTCAGTTCCACCGTTTCGGGACGGCCGTGGCGCTCCAGCACCAGTTGGTGGGCGACCTTTTTGCCGGGCAGGAAGTGGAACAGCACGTTGCGGACCCGGACGCCGTATTCAAACTGTACGCCGTTTTCCCGCAGGTAGGCCACCAACGGAAGGATCAGGGACTCGTACTGGTTGTACTTGGTGAACTTCAGGGCCGAAAGGTCGGGCAGGCCGCCGATGTGGTGCAGGAACCGCTGCAGGTACCGCTTCATCTCCAGCGCGGAGTGCCAGGTCTCGAAGGCGAACATGGTCTGCCAGTAGAGCCAGAAGTTGGAGCGGAAGAAGGATTCCCCCAGCACCTCGGAGATGGTCTTGTTGTAGAGCTGCTCGTCAGGGGTGAAGAAGAGGGCCATCAAATCCAGCGCGGCCTCGTCCTCCAGCTCGAACCGGTTGCCGGTGTTGGCGCTGCGGCCCCGTTCCAGCGTGGCCCGGTTGTGGGACACATTGGGGTCGTCGTGGTTCAGGCGATAGAACTCGTCCAGCACGCTCTCCCCCTCTTTTTCCAGCGAGGGGATGGACCGGTAGAGGTCCCACAGGCATTCGTAGTGGTTCTCCATCTCCCGGCCGCCCCGGATCACGAAGCCTACGTCGGGCCGCAGGATACCGTCGCAGGCGCCGCCAGGCAGCTCGGCTTCCTCCAAAATATGGATGCGGCTGCCTTCCATCTGACCGTCTCGGATCAGGAAGGCCGCGGCGGCCAGACTGGCCAGCCCGCTGCCTACCAGCCAAGCCTGTTTGTTTTCCACCCCGGCGGGTTTGCGGGGGCGGGCGAATGCTTCATAGTTGCCATTGGTGTAGTACATAGTGTACCTCCTGTGCCGGCGAAAACCGCCGGATGTTGTGTGTAGGAAAATCGCCCCGGACAGCCAAAGCTGTCTTCAGCGTGTTGTCAGTATACAGGGTTTGGGGGGAGATTTCGGTGGGCTGGACAACGAAGTTGCAGATTTTACCAGTTCAGCACCCAGACCGCCGCGTTCAGGTAGCCGGCAAAGGCGACCCACAGCAGGTAGGGGATCTGCAGCCGGCCCGCCAACCGGCTGACCGAGGCGAAGGACCCGGCCATGGCCAGAATCAGGACCCACAGCACCACCAGACAGAGCAGCGCCGAAAGGTAGGCGCCGCTGTTGAAGAACAGCAGGCTCCAGCAGAAGTTCAGCGCTAGCTGGATGGCCCAGAGAAGGAGGGACTGGGGCAGTTCCGCGCCGCTTTTGGCGGCGACCAGCGCCATGCCCAACCCCATGAGCAGGTAGAGAACGGTCCAGACCAGCGGGAACACCCACCCCGGGGGTGTAAGGAAGGATTTTTCCAGCAAGGGGTAGACGGTGGCCAGCGAAGTCCGGGTGAGATACCCTGCCAACAGGCCCACGCTCAACGAGATGGCGGGGAAAAGAACGAAGCCAAGTTTTTTCATGGGATACCCTCCCGGTTTTGGGGGCGCAGGGCGCCGGCAATGTGGCGGTTTAAAAGACTAGGGTCTGGCCCGGCAACTGCATGTTGCGGTAGCGGTGGGCCAGCAGGTCGTCGGTGTATCAGGTGTCCAGCACCTGTTCCACCCGGTTGGAGGCCGTCAGCCCCCGGGTGCGCTCTTCCATCCGCAGCAGCGCCGCGGCGGAAAGGCTCATATCGGCGGTCAGCAGCAGCGCGGCCGTCATGGCCAGCGCCTGCCCGGTGCGGCGGGGCACCCGCCCCAGCCACCCCAGCAAGACCGGGGCGGCCAGCCGGACCCAGAACACCCCCGCCGCCCCCCAGAACAGCGCGAAGAGCAGGTTGGTGCGTCCGTCCAGATTGAAGGGCATTTGGGAGTAGTCCCAGAACAGCCGTCCGGTGGTTTTTTCCAGCACCCAACTGGCCATATACTCGAACCCGCCGCCCAATACCACGCCCCCGGCAAAGAGGGCTGGGGTGCCCCGGCGGGCCAGCGGGGTGAGCACCAGCGTCATCAGCACGGCGCCCAGCCCCCAGACCAGACTTAAGGGACCATACAGCAGGCTGCTGCGGCTCATCAGCACCCCGGTGCGCAGAAAGACAAAGACGGTTTCAAAAAGGTCGCCCAAAAAGGCGCTGCTGACAAAGAGGAAGAACAGTTCGTACCAGCCAAGGCCGGCCCGGACACCGTCCGAACCGGTCCGCCAGCTCCAGAAGAGAACGGCGGCCAGCGCCGCCACTACCAGAATCGTCATGGATACACCCCACTGTGTCGTGCTTGTAAGAACCGATGCATCACCAGATGTGCCGTCAACAACAGCGGGCGTGTTCCTTGTTCTGTTTTGTGTGTTTCTTACGGGCGGCATCCCCCGCCCAAGGGCCGTTTATCCCGGCCGGGACGGGGAACACCGGATGGTCAGCGCAGCAGTTCCAGATAGCGGGCCATTTGGTCCATGGCTTCCTCTGCGGCTTTCAGCGGGAACATCTGGAATACATGCCACATGTCCGGCCAGATTTGCAGCAGGGCGGGAACCCCCGCGGCCTGCAAAGCTTCGTACAAACGGGTAGAATCGTCCCGCAGGATCTCTCGTCCGCCGACCTGTATCAGCGTGGGCGGCAGTCCACGCAGGTCCGCAAACAAGGGGGAGTAAGCTGCCTGTGCCCAGTCCGCACCGGGCGCGTAGGCGTCCCGCACGGCTTCGATGTATTCCCGGGTCAGCAGCGGGTCCTGGTCCCGGCAGGTTTCGTAGCTTTCCCCCGAGGCCGTCATGTCGGTCCAGGGCGAAAACAGGACCAGCCGGTTGGGTACCATCCGGCCTGCATCCCGCAGGTCCAGTGCCAGTTCCAATGCCAGATTGCCGCCGGCGGAATCGCCGGCCAGGATGATCTCTCTGGCGCCCCAGCCCAGGAACATCAGGTGCTCCCAGATCAGGCGTGCGTCTTCCAACGCTTCGGGGTAGGGGTGCTCCGGCGCCAACCGGTACTGGAATGCCAGTACCTCATACCCGGTGGCCAGCGCCATGCGGGAGGCCAACAGCCGGGCGTACCCAAGGGTGCCGCTGGTGTAGCCGCCGCCATGGCAGTACAGGATCATTTTGCTGCGGTCATGGCCGCCTTCCGGCCGGACCCAAGCCGCCGGAATGCCTTCGACGGTGAAAGGCTCCCAGCTGAAGCCGATGGGCGGCGTCAGCAGTCGGCCCAGTGCCTCCTGCCCCAGCCGCTGCCGTTTTAGGTCCTCCGGTGCGGTGGAGGCGGGGGAGGCGATGCTGTGTACTTTGCGCAGCGCCGCTAAGATCGCTTCGTTGGCGGCGGGGATTTGGGTGCCTGTAATGGTTTTGTTCATAGGAGAATTCCTTTCTGTGGAGGGCGGGTCTTTCCTCGCCCTGTGTACACAGTATACGCTGTATGGCCTTGGAAAGCGGTTGTCCAGCCAACGGACGCCCCGCGGCACAAAAAAAGACCCGCCGCTCCCGGAGGAGCAGCGGGTCTTGACGCCGGGGTTACCGGGTCCGGCGGGCGGTGAGTACGGTGGCAAAGTCTGCCACGCCGTCTGCGATGAGGCCCAGCCCAAAGATGCGGACCACCAACTGAACGGTCTGGAAGGGGTTTACCACGATGAGGATGCCCAGCACCAGCGGAATCAGGCTGGAGAGGAGCAGCGCGGTGGTGTCGGGGGTGTGGCTGCGCAAAGCCGCAACGGTCAGGGGCAGTTTGCCCACGCCGTCCATCAGCAGCAGCGAACCCAGCACCAGCGGCAGGAAGGACAACAGCGTCTGGGGCCAGACCAGAGCAAAGACTGCGAAGGCCAGCGGCAGCACCGTCAGGAAGAGGTCCGCAGGGGATGCGGCGCCGTTTTTGCGTGTTTGCAGATACCGCAGCAGGTGGCTAAGACCGTAGGCGGCGGCACCCCCGGCCAGCGCCCAGACAAACACCGTGCTGGTGGCGGCGGGGAATGCCAGCAGCAGCCCGCCCATTACCATATACAGCAGCGCGATCCAAACCGAGGCGCTGCGCTCCCAAAAATACATAACCATGAAACTTCTCCTTTTCTGCCGCGTTGTGCGGCTCACCGTAAAATTGCTTGATCCATCAAATGACTGAGGGCGAACAGGTCCGACCCGGCCAAAAACTCCAGCGTGACGCAGCCCAGACCCGAAAACCACAGCTTCATCTCGCTGTCAAAGTCCAGCACCCCCGCCGATTCCAGCGCATAGGCCTGAATGCGGCTGTAAGGCAGCACCGCGTACATCTTTTTCTTGCCGGTGACGCCCTGGGTGTTCACCGCAAGCAGACGCCGGTCGGTAAAGACCACCCCGTCCCGGATGCCTTGGTACTGCTGCAAGATCTGCTCTTGCGGCTGCAGCAGGGGCTGCACCAGTTGGGTGAGCTTGGTGTCCTGTACGGGACGAAGTTTTAAAAAGGCTCGATTTTCCAGATCCATTGTGTACATCCTTTCGTAAGAGGGAGGGGAGGAAGATTTCCTTATTGCCTAGTATAAACCAATTCCCGGCAGAAAACCGTTGCCTGTACAACGCAACCAAAAGAAATCGTCTGCCGCCCCGGCGGCGGCTTTTCAGGGACGCGGGGGCATGCTATAATAGCCCTGCAACCACAACAAAAAGCAGGTGTTTCTATGGAATTTCAGATCATCGACCGGCAGAACTGGCCCCGAAAAGAATACTTTGACCACTATTGTTTCGCGGTGCCCTGCACATACAGCATGAGCGTCAAGCTGGACATCACCCCCTTGGTGGAGGAACACATCCAGCTCTACCCCGCCATGCTGTACGCCCTGACCACGCTGGTGAACCGGCACAGCGAGTTCCGCACCGCCTTCGACCCCGAGGGAAAACTGGGGGTATTCTCTGAGATGATGCCCAGCTATACGGTGTTCCATCCCGAAAGCCAGACCTTCTCCAACCTGTGGACCGAGTACCACCCCGACTTTGCCGCCTTCCGGCAGGCGTACCGGCAAGATCTGGAGCAGTACGGCCATATCCAGAAGATGGAAGGCAAACCGGGCACCCCGGCCAACACCTTCCCGGTGTCCATGGTGCCGTGGGTCTCCTTCGCGGGGTTCAACCTGAACCTGCAAAAGGGATATGACTACCTGCTCCCCATCTTTACCATGGGCAAATACTACGAGGAAAACCAACGCTATCGGATGCCGCTGGCCGTACAGGTACACCACGGGGTGTGCGATGGCTTCCACCTGAGCCGCTTTGTGAACGAGCTGCAGGAACTGGTGGACCGGCGAGAGGTGTTCCGCCCATAAAGAAACAGACAAAAGGCCCGCCGAAAGGCGGGCCTTTTGGGCAAACAGGGACGTTACAGCAAGCTGTCATCCTTTAAGATCTCGGCCAAGTCGGTGGAAAGCACCTTGCGGGCCCCCAGCGCGTACGCCAGCGCCACAAAGAGCAGGATGCCCAGTGCAAACAGCCCGACGGGCACCACCGGCGCTTGGGCCAGAAAGAGCGCCGGGTCCAGATAACTGGCCCGCAGCATCAGGGCGACCATCCCGGCGGTGAGGGGCAGGGTGATGACCAGCGGCCGCAGGGCCAGCACCGCCCCCTCCATCCAAAAGAGGCTGCGTAGCTCCCGGGGGGTCATGCCCAAGGAAAGATACCGGGCAAACTCCCGGCGGCGCTGGGTCACAAAGCCCAGCGTGTTCAAAAAGACGTTGGCCAGCCCGATGGCGGCCAGCAACAGACAGAACGCCCCCAAAATGGCCTCGGCCCCTTGGATCATCTGGTCGTTGACGGCCCGCTCGGTCAGCCGGTTCTCCACCGTGCAGGCATAGTCGGCTTGTTCCAGCAGGGCGGAAACTTCCCCCTGCAAGGCTTCGCACTCCGCCTGCGAGATGCCTTCCCGCCCCAGCAGGCGGACCAGCACTTCCGGGCCTTGGGCGGGCGCGGCCAGACGGCTTGCCTGCGGCCAGCGCTCCCACAGACTTTGGGGCCAGAACAAAACCAGCGTGTAGGCGTCATATCCCTCCCGCAGAGCGGGCGGGGTGTCGGTCAGCCCCACCAGCGGCAGCTCCCCCAGAACGGCGCCCTCCCCATCGATCAGGGTCAGGGCGGCGGTGTCGGGCTGCACAAAGGGCAGATACTGCCGGCTGCGGAAATTGCTGTGCAGGCTGTCCCACACCCGGTTGAGCAGCACACCGCCGTCCAGCGAGGGGGAAAGGCCCGCCTCCTCACAGAAGCGGAGAAAACTGGCGTCATCCAGAATCACCAGAGGGGCGTCCACCAGCCAGCCGCCCTCGGCGGCGGTGGCGTCCTCCCCGGCCAAGGCCCCCAGCCCGCACAGCCCTTGCAGGGCCGAACTTTGGGCGTCGGCGGGCAGCAGCACGGCGGCCTGCCGCTTTTCATAGACCACGCAGTTCTCCACCCCGGGCAGGGCGGCCAACTCCTCGGTGTGGGAAAACTCCGAAAGCTGGGTGTCCGGCAGGGTGGCCATCACGTCCCAAGCATCCTGATACCGCGCAAAGTAGGTCATCTGGGTGCTGATGCCCGAGAGGGTGAAAAAGCAGAGCATGGCGGTGAACCCCATAAAGGAGAGCAGCAGGGAACTGTGGGCGATGCGCAAAGCCTTTTTCTGGGCAGAGAGGGCGTTGCCCGCCAGTTCGCCCCGGATGCCGAAGCACCGCCCCAGCAGCCAAGTGGTCAGGGATGGCTTGGCACGGTGGGGGGCCTCCTGCCGGAGGGTGCCCCGCAGGGCTTCCAGCGGCGGGATGCGGCAGAGCCGTCGGGCGGGCAGCCAAGCGGAAAGCAGAACGGTGACCAAGGCGGAGAGCAGGGCGGCCAGAACCACCGCCGGATGAAGGGTGAACACCGCCGGCTGGCGGCCGGGCAGGCCCGCCGCGGCCCGGTTGACCGCCGCCGAGACCCCGGCGCAGGCGGCAAAGCCCAACAGGGTGCCTGCCGCCAACGGAAGCAGCGCCACGGCGGCAGCCTCCTGCAAAAGGCAGAGCCGCAGTTGGCGGGGCGTGGCCCCCACACTGGCCAGAATGCCCAGCCGGTGCAGCCGGGCCTGCATGGTGATCTCAAAGGCGTTGCGCAGCAGCAGGACCAGCGCCAGCGCCATGACCGCCCACACCCCCAGCAGGAAGGGCAGCAGCAAAGGCGGGTCGGGGTCGCGGGGGTCGGTGACAAGGTAACGGGACAGCAGAGTGTCGTGGGTCTGGATCTGGTCTTCGGCCAGCCCCAGCCGGTCCCGGATGCGCGCCACCGTGTCGTAGACCGTTCCTTTGTCCCGGAAGGTCAGCTCCACCACCTTTGTTTCCGGCCCGGACAGGGCCTCGTTGCAGGTGATGGTGTCCACTTGGGCAAACTGTTCCAGCGTTTCCAACGCGGCGGCCTGTTCCTCGCCGGACAGGGTCAGCCGGGCCTGCCAACTGCCTTCCTCCCGCAGGATGCGGTCGACCTCGTAGGTCCAGGCATTGTAGAACAAACCGCAGAGCAGCGCCAGAAAAAAGGCGGCGGCCAGTGCCGCCAGCCTCATGGTGCGCACGGCGGCAGGGGTATGGGCCAAGTCACTGCGGGAAAAATCTTTCCACATCGTCCTTACCCCCGTGGGCGGTCGCTGACGATCCGCCCGTCGCTCAGGGTGATGACCCGGTCCGCTTGGGCCGCCAGCGTGTCGTCGTGGGTCACCAACAGGATGGTCTGCCCCCAATTCCGGTGGCAGAGCGTCAGCAGGTCGAGGATCTCGGCGCTGTTTTTTCGGTCCAGATTGCCGGTGGGTTCGTCCGCCAGCAGCAGGGCGGGCCGGGCGCACAGGGCCCGGGCAATGGCCACCCGCTGCTGCTGCCCGCCGGAAAGCTGCCCCGGCAGGGCGCGGCGTTTTTCCGTCAGGCCCAGCGTGCGGAGAAGCTCCTCCAAAAAGGCGGGGTCGGGGGTCCGCTTGTCCAACAGCAGGGGCAGGGCGATGTTTTTCTCCACCGACAGAGTGGGGATGAGGTTGAAAAACTGGTAAACCAACCCTACTTTGCGGCGGCGAAACAGGGCGGCTTGGGTGGGGTTCAGCGTCCCCACGTCCACCCCGTCAATACACACCTGCCCGGCGGTGGGCTTGTCCACCCCGGCCAACAGGTGCAGCAGGGTGGATTTGCCAGAGCCGGAAGCCCCCACCACGGCCAAAAACTCCCCCCGGGGCACCGTCAGGTCGATGCCGTCCAAGGCACAGACGGCGGCTTCCCCCTTGCCGTAGACTTTTTTTAGGGCGGTACAGTGCAGCAGTTCCATGGGATCTCCTCCTTTGGCAGCTATTTTACCATCCCAAGGTGACATCCCGGTGACAGTCACCCGTAAAACCGCACCACAAACTGCCCGCCGCCACCGGGGGCGTTTTCGGCATGGACCACCGCGTTTTGCCGGACCAGCAATTCTTTGGCAATGGCCAGCCCCAGCCCGGTGCTGTCCGGCCCGGCGTGGTCCCCGCGGTAAAACCGCTCAAACAGATGGTCCAAATCGTTTGGGGAAAACCCGCACCCCGCGTCCTGAAAAAGGACCTCGGTGTAAAGGGCGTTGCGCCGGCATACACACCGCACCGCGCTGCCCGCGGGGGTGTGCTCCACACAGTTTTTCAGCAGGTTCATCAGCGCTTCCATCGTCCAGTCGGGGTCGCAGCGCAGCGGGATGGGCGCCAGCTCCGGGATGTCCAGCGTCACCCCGGCGGCGTCGGTCAGGGGCTGCAGGTTGTCCGCCGCCAGCATCAGCAGGGTGTACAGGTCGGAGGGCTGGGGGCACAGGGGCAGGGCGCCGGTGTCCAGCCGGGCCAGCAACAGCAGCGATTCCTCCAACCCGGTGAGCCGGGCCAGCGGGGCGGCCATGGAACGGCTGGCCTCTTCCCCGGTGTTTTGGGCCGCCAGCGATAGGGCGGTGAGGGGCGTTTTTAGCTGGTGGGCAATGTTGGCAAGGTTTTGGGCAAACCGGTCCCGGGCATCGACCGCGGCCTCCCGGGTCAGGGCCAGCTCGGTGACGGTCTTCTGGATCTCGTCGGCCAGACGGGCGTAGCTGCCCTCGGCTAGGCCGTTGGGGGCAAGCAGCGGCAGGGGCTGGCCGGTGCGGGCGGCTTCCAGCAGGCGGATCAGTTCCCGCTGCTGCCGGGCAGCAGCCCGGCGGGACAGCACAACGCCCCCCGCCAACAGGGCGGCTCCCACCGCCAGACCGACCCCGGCTGCCCCGTACAGCCAGCCGGTCCCGGCGGCAAAATCCCGGGGGCGGTAGCCCAGTTCCGTCAAAATCCCCGGCGCCGGTTGGGCGGCAAAGGCGCCTTCCTTGACCAGCGCGCAGACCGTGTCGGCACTGTCGGGGGCGCGGGCGATGAGGGCTGTGCAAAAACTGTCCAGCAGGGCTAGCTGCCGGGACGCGGACCAGAACGCCAGCAGCGCAGCGGCGGCGGAAACCGCCAGCAGGCAAACCGCCGGAACGGCCATCCGGCGCAAAAAAGAGCGATTCATGGTTGGGGTTCCTCCAATCGGTAGCCAAAGCTGCGCACCGTTTTCAGGCAGGCGGGGCGGCCCAGTTTTTCCCGCAGCCGCTTCATCGTCACGGTGAGGGTGTTGTCATTGACAAAGTGGCCGTTTTGGTCCCAGAGGGAGGCCAGCAACTGCTGCCGGGTCACCGTGCGGCCCTTGTTTTGCAAAAGCAGGCAGAGCAGGTGGTATTCCAGCGGCGCCAGCGCCACCGGCGTGCCCTGATAGGTGACGGCCTGCCGGGCTGGGTCCAGCCGGATGCCGCCGCAGGACAACACCGTCCCCGCGTCGGGGCGGCTGCGCCGCCACAGGGCCAGCAAGCGGGAATACAGTACCTCCCGGTCAAAGGGTTTGGTCACATAATCGTCGGCGCCGCAGGCAAAGCCGGTCAAAATGTCCCGGGTGTCGCTGCGCACCGTCAGCAGCAAAAGGGGCAGCCGGGGCCAGCGCTGCCGCAGCGTCTGGCAGAGGGCGACCCCGTCCCCGTCGGGCAGGTTCCAGTCCAGCACGGCCACATCGGGCAGGGCGGCTTCCAACCGGTCCCGCGCCTGAGAAAGGGTGGGGCAGCAGGTGACCTCGCACCCCTTTTCGGTCAAAAAGGACGCCAGCGCCGCAGCAATGGCGGCGTCATCCTCCAACAGCAAAATCTTCATGAATCCCCCTCCGGTTGGCTCTTGCCCGGGTTTTGGTTCCAGTATAGCGGGTTTTGCCGGGTGGAGCAAACAAAATTTCTGCCCGCCAAACGGTCCGGGGGAAAAGGGGCGAGAAAATCGGAAAGGAAGCGATGGTTTCCCGCAAGGAAAAACCGGCGGACAAAACGGAGAAAGAATTGCGAAACAAAATAGAAAAAAGCTATTGACACGAGTAACTGGCGCGGGTATGTTAGACTTAACCCAAACAAAAAGGTCGGATGCCAAATGGCGGAATGCTATGCATCGCCCCAAGAAGGGGCGGAATATGACCCACAAGACCCGGTCTGGGGCCGGCGGTTGGGGATGGCGCTGGACGCGGGGGAACTGCTGCTGCAAAGCGGCGCCGAAGCCTGCCCACGCAAAGGATACTACCCGGAACACCGAGCTGTCGGGGTCACGGGCGAGGGGAAGGCCGCGATCAGGGAAATGCCGAGCATGACGGTGCGGGCTACGAGCATGCCCCGTTTGCCGCTGAAATCGCACCGCAGAAAATCATTGCCCAGATCCTGCGAGATCGAGGAAGAGGCGGCCAGAAGCTGGCTGTCGGCGGTGGACATGGTGGCGGCCAGAATACCCGCCAGAATCACACCGGCCAGCAGGGCCGGCAGCACGCCGAATTGGCTGATCAGGCTGGCGATCCGCACGATGATGGTCTCGGAGTCGGCAAGCTGTTCCAGCGCCCCGGCGCTGGTCATGGCGTTGCCCACCAACCCAATGGTGATGGCGACCCCCATCGAGATAACTACCCACGAGGAGGCCACCCGGCGGGAGAGCTTCAGCTTCTTTTCCTCCTCAATGGCCATAAAGCGGACCAAAATGTGGGGCATGCCGAAATAGCCCAGCCCTCAGGCCAGCAGGGAACAGATGGTCAGCAGGCTGTACGGATGGGAGCCGCCGGTGGCGGGGTCGTGGATGCGGAACACCGAGAGATAGTCGGTGAGGGAGCGGGCGTTTTCCGCCACAGCCGCCACGCCGCCGGCCTGTGTCACGCCGAAGGCCAGCACCACCACCAGCGCCACCGTCATGATGATGGACTGGATCAGGTCGGTGAAGGATGCCGCCAGAAAGCCGCCCATAACGGTATAGAGCACGATGACCGCCGCTGAAAGCAGCATGGCTGTGAGGTAATCCACGCCGAACAAGGTGGAGAACAGCTTGCCGCAGGCCGAAAAGCCGGAGGCTGTGTAGGGGATAAAGAAGATGATGATGACCAGTGCCGCAATGGCGGACAGCAGGCGGCGGTCATCCCCCCAACGCTTGGAGAAAAACTGCGGGACTGTGATGGCGTCCAACCGGTGGGAGTAGCGGCGAATGCGCTTGGCCACAATGAGCCAGTTTAAGTAGGTCCCCACCACCAGACCGATGGCAGTCCAACTGGCTTCGGCCAAACCGGTCAGGTAGGCCACGCCGGGCAGGCCCATCAGCAGCCAAGAGGACATGTCGCTGGCCTCGGCACTCATGGCGGTGACAAAGGGCCCCAGCTTGCGCCCTCCCAGATAGAAATCGTCCACAGACTCATTCTTCTTGGAACAGATCCAGCCGATCCACAACATGAACAGCAGATACACTACGATGGCCAGCAGGATCAACACTTGGGCAGTCGTCATGAATATACACTCCTTTTTTGAACTTTCCCTCTCACCCCGGCGCCGTGCTGCCGGAGAGAGGGCCCATTATACCACACTCCGGTTTGAAAGAAAATACAATCCTATGCATAAATATTGGCTTTTGCAGGAAGAAACCCGAAAAAAGCGCCTCGGGTGTCAGCGCGAGACGCAAATCGTTTGGAGGACAGCCTTCCTTTTTAAAAGAGAGAGACCCGGCAGGGAGCCATCCTGCGTGGCGTAGATTTTCCCGCTGTCGCCCTTTTAAGGGGGATAAGATGGGAACTTCTTCGGTTCCTTCTTTGCAAAGAAGATTCGCCGCAGGGTAGCGTGCTTCGGGCGGTGTGGGTTTTCCCGCCGCCGCCCTTTTAAGGGGGATAAGATTGGAATTTCTTCGGTTCCTTCTTTGCAAAGAAGTTTTGCCGTAGAGTAGTGTGCTTCGGGCGGTGTGGATTTTTCCGTCGCCGCCCTTTTAAGGGGGATAGGATTGGAATTTCTTCGGTTCCTTCTTTGCAAAGAAGGAACAAAGGTTAGGGGACGATATGTTCCTTGGCGGTCCAGGTGTGGACCCGGAGGCGATAGACCGCCGTGGCATGGAGCATGGGTGGTTCCACCGTCCAGTCGTCCCGGCGGGTATAGTGGTCCATGATCCGGTTCAAGCCATGGAGCTTGGCCGCGTCGTCCTGCAAAAACTCCACCGTGCCACGGCCCATCACGCTGCGGTAGGCGTAGGTGTAGTCGTCCGCCTTGGCCCCCGGCACCAGCCGATGCCCGGTATCCATCTCAAAGCTGGCGGCGGGCTGCTCGCGCAGCAACGACACTTTCTGCTCTTCCTGCGCGCCGTGGAAATAGAGCACCAAGGCGCCGTCCTCCAGTTCATAGCCGAAATTCATCGGCACAATGTAGGCCCCGCCGTCCAGCACCATCCCCAGCCGGCAACACCCGCATTCCTTTACAATCGCCAACATGGCGGCAAAATCGGTGATCTCCCGGTCCTTTCTGCGCATCGTTCCTCGCTCCTTGTTTCTGTTTGCCTTCTACTATACCATGCCCCCGCCCCGCCCGCAAGGCCGTCTGCCCCCAAGCCCTGGGCGGCGGTGGGGGCGGACGGGGCGCCAAAGGTTGACAATCGGACGCTTCCTATCGTATACTTTTCGGCGGCTTTGCCGCAGCGGCGCGCAAGAAAAGAGGAGGCAGCGTTCGGTGAACAGCGCACCGAACCATCCCCGTTTTGGGGAAAAGGAAACGGGGGCGTGTTGCCCCAAAACGGGGGACTTTGGCCCCCAGACCGGGTTGGGGAACCGGCAAAAAAAGAGGGAGCCAGACGATTTTTTCTTGAAAAAGCGCCAAAAAGCGCCGTAGAATGGCCGCCTTTTTTGGCCATTCTACGGCTTTACAATTATATGAATTTTGTGTTAAGGTGTTGTTATGTCCTAACGGGATTTCCCGGGCGATGCCCGGGTCCAGACCGGGATGCGCCGCGGCGAGCACCCCGGAAAACGAAGGAGGTTGTAGCACCCCCGCTGTAACACGCTTTGGAGAAAGAAGGGCAAACCTATGAAACGTACATTCCGCAGGATGGCGCTGGCTCTGGCATCGGTCCTGATGCTGGGCACGTTGGGCGGATGCGGCAGCGCTGCGTCCGACGGACGGCAGATCATCCGCATTGGCCACAACCAGTCCACCAACCATCCCACCCACATTGCGCTGGTGGCGTTTGAAGAATTTATCGAGAGCAAACTGGGCGACAAGTATGACGTGGAGGTCTTCCCCAGCGAGCTGTTGGGCTCCCAGAACGAGATGGTCCAACTGACCCAGACCGGCGCCATCAACTTCTGTGTGGCGTCCAACTCGCTGCTGGAAACTTTCAGCGACAACTACACCCTGTTCAACCTGCCGTACCTCTTTGCGTCCAGCGAGGCGTACCATGCCGCCATGGACGACGAGAACATCACGGGACCGATTTTCAGCTCCACCAAGCAGGCCGGCTTCGAGGCCGTCACTTGGCTGGATGCCGGCACCCGCAACTTCTATACGGTCAACACCCCCATCAACACCCCGGCGGACCTGAAAGGCTTGAAGATCCGCGTCCAGCAGTCCCCCACCAACGTGGAGATGATGAACCTGCTGGGCGGTTCCGCCACCCCCATGGGCTTTGGTGATGTCTACACGGCGCTGCAGTCCAAGATCATCGACGGCGCCGAGAACAACGAGCTGGCCCTGACCGACAACGGCCACGGTGATGTCTGCAAGTACTACTCCTACGACATGCACCAGATGATCCCCGACATCCTGATCGGCAACGTGGCCTTCCTGGACGGGCTGAGCGACGAGGAACGGGCCATCTTTGAGGAGGGCTTCCAACTGGTCAACGAGGTGCAGCGCTCCGAGTGGGAGACCGCTGTGGAGGCAGCCAAAGACCGCGCCGCCAACGAGCAGGGCGTGCAGTTCCTCTACCCCGACACCAAGCCGTTCCAAGAGGCCTGCGCCCCCATGCACGACGAGATGCTGCAAAAGTACCCCGACTTGGCCCCCATCTATGAGGCCATTCAGGCGTACAACGCCCAGTATCCGTCCACGGAATCCTAAAGGGAGGTGCCGCAGATGAAAGCCGTTCGCAACGCGCTGACCCACGCCCTGAATGTTTTGGCGGGCGTCAGCTTTATCGCCATGGTGGTGCTGACCTGCTGGCAGGTCTTTACCCGCTATGTGCTGCAAAACCCCTCCTCCTGGTCGGAGGAACTCGTTTCCTACCTCTTTGCCTGGGCCAGCCTGCTGGGTGCTTCGCTGGTCACCGGGGAACGGGGCCATATGAATATCCCCATCTTGGTGGAAAAATGCAGCCCCGCCCTGCAAAAGGTGCTGAACATCTTTGGGGAACTGGTGGCCTTCGCCTTCTCGGCTATTATTCTGGTCTACGGCGGCGTCGAGATCACCCAACTGGCCATGGGCCAGATGACCTCCTCGCTGGGCGTACAGGTGGGCATCTTCTACATCGTCATGCCGCTGTGCGGCGTGCTGAACATGGTCTACACCGTGCTGAACATTGTGGATATCTGCAAGGGCGGCACCCAAGACGGAAAGGAGGCGGCGTAATCCATGGCCATCCAATCGTTACTCATCATCGTGGTGGTGCTGGCGGTGCTGCTCATCGCCGGGGTACCCATCTCCTATTCCATCGGCATTTCGTCGCTGATCGCCATTCTGCAGACCGTGCCGCTGGATGTGTCGGTGGTCACCGGCGCCCAGCGCATCTTCGTGGGCATGAGCAAGTTCAGCCTGACCGCCATTCCCTTCTTTATTCTGGCCGGTAACCTGATGAATCAGGGCGGCATCGCCAAACGTCTGGTGGACTTCGTCATGGCCATTCTGGGCAAGATGCCCGGCGCCCTGCTGGTCACCAACGTGGGCGCCAACGCCCTCTTCGGCGCCATCTCCGGTTCCGCGTCCGCCGCTGCCGCTGCCGTGGGCAGCATGGTGGAGGAAGGCGAAAAGGAACAGGGCTATGACGAGGCCCTCTGCGCCGCTACCAACGGCGCGTCGGCCCCTTCCGGTCTGCTGATCCCCCCGTCCAACGCCCTCATCACCTACTCGCTGGCCGCAGGCGGTACCTCGGTGGCCGCCCTCTTTCTGGCCGGCTATGTGCCCGGCATCATCTGGGCCGTCGCCTGTATGGTAGTGGCGGTCATCATCGCCAAAAAGAAGGGCTACAAAGGCACCCCCGGCAAGTTTGACTGGAAAAACCTCGGCCGCGCCACGCTGGCGGCCCTGCCCGCCCTGTCCTTGATCGTGGTGGTCATTGGCGGCATCGTGGGCGGCGTCTTTACCGCCACCGAAGGCTCCGCCATCGCGGTGGTCTATGCCCTCATCCTCGGCATCTGCTACCGCAACATCACCCTCAAATCCTTCTGGAACATCGTGGTGGAAAGCGCCAAGATGAGCGGCATGGTGGTCTTCCTGATCGGCGTGTCCAACATTCTGGGCTGGGTCATGGCCTTTACCCAGATCCCGCAGGCGATCTCGGAGGTGCTGCTGGGCGTTACCCAGAACCCCGTTATCATCCTGCTCATCATGAACATCATCCTGCTCATCGCGGGTACCTTCATGGACGTGACCCCCGCCATCCTCATCTTTACCCCGCTGTTCCTGCCCATCGTCAAGACCTTCGGTATGGACCCCGTCCAGTTCGGTCTGATTCTGGTGTACAACCTCTGCATCGGCAACATCACCCCGCCGGTGGGCAACACCCTCTTCGTGGCCATCAAGGTGGGCCGCACCAGCCTGTCCAAGGTCATGCCCTATATGCTGATGTACTACGTGGCCATTCTGGCGGGCTTGCTGCTCGTCACCTATGTGCCGGTCATCAGCTTGGGCCTGCCCCAGTTGGCTGGGCTGATCTAAGCAGGCTGCCAAAAGGGAAACCGTTCCGCAGACAATTTGCCGTCCAATTTCCCTGTATGTATCTGCGCCGGTCGGCACATGTCCGCCGGCGCAGACGCTTTTATATGGGTTTTCTGCCCCCGCCCCGGCGGGGGCTTTTTTGTGGTACAATTTTGGCGGCGGATGCTCCGTTTGGGACGGGTCATCCGTTATACAGAGAGAACGGTGGTGAAACGATGGGGCAGGAACAACTGGAAGCGCTGGTATTGGCGCACTATGACGAGATCTATGGCTATTGCTGGCGGCATGTGGGCCAGCGGGAACTGGCGCAGGACCTGACCCAGACCACCTTTTTGCGGTTTTGGCAGCACCGGGACCGGTATATCCACGACGGACGGGAGCTGAACTACCTGTACACCATCGCCGGCAACCTTTGCAAGGACTGGTGCCGCCGCAAAAAGCCGGTGGCGCTGGAGGAACTGCCCCCCGCCCAGCGGGACCCCGGCGCGCCGCCCCCCGACCGGGACACCGCCCTGACGGTACGGGCTGCGCTGGCGGCGCTGCCCTTTGCCCAGCGCAACACCGTGCTGCTCTACTACGAGCAGGGCTTTACCGCCGCCGAAATTGCCGCCATCACCCACACCACGGTGCCCACCGTGCGGTACCGCCTGTACCGCGCCAAGCGCCGGCTGCAGGAATTGCTGAAGGAGGAGTTGCCATGACACCCAACACCGGGAAGGAATCTTGGTCGGCGCTGCTGCGCCAAGACCCGCCGCCCCCGCCCGACCCCGGGGCCGCCCAGCGCACCGTGACGCTGCTGCGCACCCTGCCCCCTGCCGCCCCCGGCGGCTGGACCTTTGTGTGGCGGCAGGCGGGGTTCATCCGCAAGCGGATGTGGGTGCTGCAATTTGCGCTGCTGGCCGGGGTGCTGGCGCTGGTGGGCCACAGCGAGGCCCTGCCGCTGCTGCGTCGGTACGCCCTGTGTGCCGCCGCAGCGCCGCTGCTGCTGGTGGCCAACGTGCAGGACCTAAGCCGGGTCTACCATCAGGGGATGGTGGAACTGGAACTGGCCACCCGGTACAGCCTGCCCCGCATCACCGCCGCCCGGCTGCTGGTCTTTGGCCTGTGCGACGGGGTGCTGCTGGCGGTGGTGGCGGCGGTGGGCGCCGCCGCTACCCGCACCCAACTGTGGGTGGTGCTGCTCTACTGCCTGACGCCCTTCTGCGGGGTCAGCGCCCTCTGCGTGGCGCTGCTGCGGTATCTGCGCCCGGCGGCCTTCAGCCGGGCGGCGCTGGGGGTGGTAGGGGGCGCGTGGCTGGTCCTGCTGCTGCCCCTGTCGCCTTTCCAGCACAGCCTCTATGCGCCCCAGCATCAGCCCCTTTGGGCCGGGGCGCTGGCGGTGTCGCTGGCGGCGCTGGTGCGGCAGACCCATCGGCTGACCCGCACCGGACCCCGTACTTGTCTATAAAAAGGGAGGAACTGCCATGCAGACCTTACAGATCGAACATCTGACCAAGCGCTACCACGAGTTTGCCGCCGTCCGGGACGTGACGCTGACCTTGGGCAGCGGCGTCTATGGCCTGCTGGGGGCCAACGGGGCGGGCAAAACCACCCTGATGCGGATGCTCTGCGGTATCTTGGCCCCCACCGAAGGTACCGTCCGGTGGGGCGGCACCGACATCACCCGGCTGGGGGAAAGCTACCGGGCGCTGCTGGGGTATCTGCCCCAAGATTTCGGCTGCTACCCCGACTTTACGGGACCGGAATTTCTGCGCTACATCGCGGCGCTGAAAGGCCTTTCCCGGGCCGAGACCGCCCGCCGCACCGAGGCATTGCTGCGGCAGGTGGGGCTGGAGGACGCCGGCCGCAAAAAGTTGCGGGCCTATTCCGGCGGCATGCGCCAGCGGCTGGGCATTGCCCAAGCGATGCTCAACGACCCCCAGATCCTGATTTTGGACGAACCCACCGCGGGGCTGGACCCCCGGGAACGGGTGCGGTTCCGCAACCTTATCGCCGACTATGCCAAGGGCCGCACGGTGCTGCTCTCCACCCATATTGTCTCCGACGTGGAGGCCATCGCCGATACCATTTTGCTGATGAAGGCGGGCCGCATCGAGGAGGCAGGCACGGTGGCCCAACTGGCCGACACCGCCGCGGGCAAGGTCTGGACGCTGCGCACCGATACCGCCACCGCCGCCAAGCTGGAATCGGTCTACACGGTGGCGAACCTCCACCACATCGGCGGCGAAGAGGTGGAGCTGCGGCTCGTCACCGCCGCCCCGCCGGCAGGGGCCCGGCCCGCCGTCCCCACGCTGGAGGATGTCTATCTCTGGCACTTTGCCGACGAGGAGGGGAAACCATGACGCTATTTGGCTGGGAACTGCAAAAGATCCTCAAGCGGCGGTCCGCCCGGCTGGCGCTGCTGCTGGTGGTGGTCTGGTCGGCGGCGGGAATGCTCGTCAACGTTTTTGTGAACCAGCGCTACAAGGTCAGCGAAACGATGCCGCTGATCGCCGGCCCTGAGGAGATCGCCAACCAACTGGCATGGGCCCAGTCGTGGCAAGGCCCCCTGACCGAAGAAAAGCTGGTCATGGCCCAACAGCAGATCTGCGCCTTTTACCAAGACCCCGCCAACCGCAACGCCGACGGAGAGCTGAACTTCGAGGCATGGGTCCGGGTCATGCGGCCGCTGCTTTGGGTGAGCAGCACGCTGGACAGCATCGCCGGTTCGGTCTATGGCGAAGATACGCTGGAGGAACTGGACCCCCGGCGGCTGGAAAGCTACTACGCCGACCGCCATGCCGCTGTGGGCCGCTGGCTGGAAGACCAGTACCCCGACCCCGCCGACCGGGCCCTCTTTGAAGCCCAGGAGGCGGCGGTGGAAACGCCCTTTGTCTATGACTGGTATGGGGGCAGTTCTCGGTGCTGGAGGTGCTCAAGGACATCCAACTGGGGGTCTGCCTGCTCTTGGCCATCGCCTTGACGCCCCTGTTCAGCGGCGAAGTCCAGAGCGGGGTGTTCGGCTTGAGCCACTGTGCCCGCCATGGCCGGGGCAAGCTGGTGGGGGCCAAGCTGGCCGCCGCCCTGACGGTGGCTGCCGCCGTGTGGGCGGTCAGCAGCGGGGTGGTGCTGGTCTTGCAGCGGTGGTTCTTCGGTACCCGGGGGCTGGACTGTCCCATCCAGCTCATCCGGCCCCTAGCTACCGCCCCCCTGACCCTGCGGGACTGCGAAGGCTACGGCCTGCTCTTTGGGCTGGCCTGCTGCTTTGGCACCGTGGCCATTACGGCGGCGCTGTCGGCGGTGTTCCGCACCAATTTTGCCGCCATGGTGGGGGTGGCCGCCCTGTTGGTGGGGCTGCCGATGTTTGGCGGCTTGCTGCCTTGGACGATCCAGCAATGGGTGGCCCTGCTGCCCACCGGCGGGGATTACTATGAGCTGTTCCGCCAGAACCTTTACCATCTGGCGGGGCTGCGGGTCTGGTCCCCGGTCCTGCAACTGACCGCCCAGCCCTTCTATCTATTGGTGGGGCTGCCGCTGGCCGGGTGGGCCTATCTGCGGCGGCAGATGCGCTGAAAGGAGGCGACGGCCATGACACTGATTGGCTGGGAACTGAAAAAGATCATCAAGCGGCGGCTGACCCGGTGGGTACTGGCGGCTGCGGTGGGGGGGAGTACTGCTGCTGGCGCTGCCCATGGCCTTTGCCAACTACGGCTTTGGCACGCAGGTGGAAGCCCCCACGCTGGAGGCGGCGGGGCTGATCCGCCAGATGACCCGGGACGCCGGGGCGTGGAGCGGACCCCTGACCCCCGAGACTCTGCTGGCCGCCCAGACCGATTGCCGGGAGGCGCTGGCCCAAGGCGGGGACCAGAGTATGGACACGCTGGTGCAGGGGGATATTTTGCGGATAGCGGAACCCCTCTTTCGGGAGGCTGGGGTGTACACGGGGCAGGACTGGCCCGCCCGGATGACCGCCCTGTCTGCCGAAACGCTGGCGGGGTTCTATGACCGGCGCGCCGAACAGCTAGCCGACCGCTGGGCCGACCTGCCCGAAGCCCAGCGCGCCGCCCTGACCGCGCTGGAAGCCAAGGTGGAAAAGCCCTTTATCTACGACTGGGTGCCGGGGCATTACCAGATGCTGCTATTACTGAACAGCGTCATGCTGCTGGTGGGGCTGCTGCTCTGCGCGGCGGTGGTGCCCCTTTTTGCCGGGGAGGTGCGCACCGGCGTGTATGCGTTGAGCCACTGCGCCCGCTATGGCCGGGCCAAGCTGGCCGCCGCCAAGGTGGCGGCAGCACTGCTCTTTACCGGGGCGGCCTTTGCCGGGGCGATGGCCCTTTTTGTGGGCATCCAACTGGGGGCCTTTGGCGTGCGGGGGCTGGGGGCCAGCCTGCAGATCGAAAACCTGTTCTGCGCGGTGCCCCTGACGCTGGGCCAGACTGAGGCCTTGCTGCTGTTGGGCGGGTTGATCTCCTGCTGGGCGGCCACCGCCCTTACGGCGGCGCTGTCGGCGGCATTTCGCAGCGAGTTCCCTGCGTTGGTGGGGGTGCTGGCCTTTCTGGTGGCCCTGCGGGTGCTGCTTTCTTCCGGGGTGGTGGGGCCTGTGTGGGACCCGCTGTTCCAGACGCTGCCCTTTTTGACCAGCGCCGGAGAATTTTCCGAAAACACCCTGCTGGTGCTGCCCGGGGACCGGGCGGTGCTTGCCCCGTTCTACCGGCTGGCCGTGCAGACCCTCTATCTGGTGGTGCTGCTGCCGCTGGCGGGGCGGCGGTACAGCAACAGACAAGTTACATAAAAAAGCAGGCGTCCCCGTAGGGGGACGCCTGTTGGCGTTTATTGGGGCCGCAGCGCTTGGGCGGTCGTGCGGATCTGGGCGGTGGTGGGGGACCAAGAGAAGGCGATCTCTACCATACGGCCCGGCCAGCAGACCAGATAGTTGTCCAGCGGGCCGCTGCCCCACGACAGACGATACACCGCGTCGGCCCCCCACGGGGTGGGGTCGGTGGGATGGTAGGAGTCCAAAAACACCGCGCCGTCCGGCTGGGTCTGGTCCCGGTGGGCGTCCAGCAGGGACTGCTTCAAGCGGTCATAAAGGGGCGGCAGCGGGGTGTCCACCACCCGGTAGTGGAGCATCAGCCCCCGGCGGTTCAGTGCCCGCTGTTCGTACTCGTCCAACTGCACCAACACCGAATGGCGGTAGGTCCGCTGTTTGGTCCAATGGGCTTGCTCCCCGGTCATGGCTTCCACCGTCAGGGGCAGCGGGTCGTCGTAGACCGACACCATGTAGCCGTTCCGGGTGTACTGCCCCACCGGCAGGGTGGACCCCGGCAGCGCCACCCACCCTTGCAGGGTGGCCGCCGACCATCCGGCCAGCACCGCCACCACCGCCGCCGTTACCAACAGGTTGCCCGCCACTTGGGCAAAGGTCTGGCTGCGGCCCCGGGCCACCAAATGCCGCCGCAGCGGCAGCGTCAACAAGGTAGCGGCCAGCAAGGTCAGCAGCAGGACCGCCAGCAGCGGCTGGTGCCAGACCACCGCCGCTGTGGTCAGGACAAACAGGACCAGAAAAATCCCCTCCGGCACCGGGCTGACCCGGGGCGGCGGGGGCGGCGGCGCCCCTTGGGCTTTGGCTCGCCGCAGATGGGCCATACGACGGAGCATCCGCACCGCCAAAAACAGGCAAAGGCAAAGGGCTTCGGCCAGCAGCAGGGTAAAGGCCAGCTCGTACCCGTTGGACAGACCGTAGAGCAGGTCATCCAACATCAGCACCAGCCGGTTGGCCAGCAGCAGCGCCACCAGCACCGCCCCGGTGATCACCCAAACCAGCGAATAGCGCAGCGACCGCAGCAGGCAGTCGTTCTGCAAATCGGGGTCCAGTGTGGGGCGGGGGGCGTCGGGGTCGGCGCTGTAACAAAGCTGCAGTACATCCCACCGGGGACCGGCCACCCAGCCCGGCGGCAGGGGATGCCCCGGCGGCATGTAGAGCACGGCCGCCCGGCAATAGCCTTCGGGGTTGGGGCCGCAACGCCACAGATGACTGCCCAGCGCTTCCACCTGACAGCCGTGGGCCAGCAGCTTTTCGGCCCCGGCGGCAATCACATCGGGGTCGTTGATCACCGACAGGTGGAACAGAAAGCGGGGATTGGACATGAAAACACCTCTTACTCGCTCAAAAATCCCCTACCGCAGGGGGGCAAAAAGCAAACAGGGACGCCCCGGGCGGGGCGTCCCTGCTCTTAGCCTGGGGGAGCTTTAACGGCGATGATAATGGCTGTCGCTCTGGCTCTTCTTGCGGATCACCACCACAAGAACGATGATCAAAATGACCAGCAGCACACCGCCTGCTGCCACCGGCACCACCGGGAAGGAGCTTTCCTCCTCGGGCTCTTCCGGCTGGGCGGTAGGCTCCGGCGTGGCCGTGGGTTCCGGGGTGGGGGTCACGGTGGGCGTCGGGGTGGGGGTGGCTGTGGGGCTCGGTGTGGGCGTGGCTTTGGTCCCGCTGCCCGAACCGCCTTTGTTCGTTTGGGCCGCGGAGGCTGCTGCGGCGGTCGGGTCCACGTTCCACTTGGCGTAGAGGGTGGTATCCTTTACCAGCACAAGGGTGCTTACCGGCTGGGTCAGGGCTTCATCGGTGTACCAACCGGCGAAGAGGTAACCCGGCCGCGCCGGGGCGTAGGGCCACAGCTCTACCGGGGCGCCCAGCCCAAAGGTCACATCGTCCAGCGGATAGCCGCCGTTGGTGTTGAAATGGATGGTGTGCATCTCCAGCGGGGTGGGACTGGGCGTGGCCGTGGGGGCCGGTGTGGCGGTGGCGGAGGGCGTCGACGACGAGGAGGAAGAGGAGGTCTTGTGCCACCGGGCCGTCAGCGTCATCGAACCTTGGAAGGCGGCGCCGCTCTGCACTTGGGCGTCGGAGGAGGTGAACCAACCGTCAAAGGTGTAGCCTTTCCGGGTGGGCACCGGCAGGGTGGCGATCTTTTTGCCGGTGGTCACCAGCGAGGTGGGATTCACCGTGCCTTTGCCTGCCTCAAAGAAGATGCGGTACTCTACCGTCACATCCTGCGGCTCCTTGGGGGTGACGACCCCGCGGTGGGCCAAGATGTAAAGGCCCTTGCCGTTGGCGGTGCCTTTTTCGTTGTCCAGCGTGGCGTTGTCCAGCTCCAAGGCGCCGTCCACCGTCAGGGTACCGGTATTTTTCAGGGTGCAGTCGGCGGCATTCTGGCTGCCCGTCAAAAGGGCCGAGCCATCCTCGCTCACCACCAGAGTGCCGGCGTTTTCCACTTTGCCGTCCGTTACGGTCAGCGTGCCGGCATTTTTCACCACGGCGTTGGCGTTGTTGGTCAGGGTGCCGGTCACCGTTAGGGTGCCGTTGTTCTGCAACGCCGCGGCGGCGGCGTTGGTCAGGGTGCCGGTCACGGTCAGCGCGTTGTTGTTTTGCAGGGTGGCGCTGTTGGCCAGCGTGCCGTCCACCGTCAGGGTGCCGTTGTTGGTCAGGGTACCGTAGACCGTCATGGCGGTGCCGCTGACGGTGAGGGTACCGTTATTCTGTAAGGTAGAGGAAGCGCCGCTGGTGAAGCTGCCGCCCGCCTGCAGGCTGCCGCCCTTGGCTACCGTCAGGACGGTGCCGGCGTTGCTGGTGAGGTCTGCGGGGGCGTTCAGCGTGCCGTTGACCGTCAAGGTGCCGTTGTTGGTCACCGCGCCCTTGGCGGTGAGGGTGCCGTTGACGGTCAGGGCGGCGGTCGGGTCCACCCAGAGGGCCTGCGTGAGGGTCAGGTCCTGCGCAAGGGTGACCTTGCCGTAGGCGGTGGCCACGCTGGTGCCGATAAAGAGGCCGCTCCACTGGGAGGTGTCGAGATTATCCTCGATGGTATCTACATAGAGCAGGGCGTTGCCCTCCTTGCCGGTGGAGAAGGTGCCCCGGATGTCGTCGCCCACCGTGCTGTGGGCCGTCACGGTGCCGCCCTGTACGGTGACGGTCTGGCCGTAGATGGCCCCGCCGGCGGTGCCGCCCGTTGCGGTCACAGTGCCGCCTTGGATGGTGATGGTTTGGCCGGTCAGGGCGGTGCCGGTGTCGCTGGTGGCGGTGATGGCGCCGCCGTTGATGGTCAGGGTGCCTTGGGCGGTGCTGTTATCGCCGCCGATGGCCGCGGCAGAGGGGTCTGCGGTGACGGCTTTCAGGACGCCCTGCTGGGCGCCGGTGGACTGGGCATAGAGGGTCAGGGCGGCGGTGGGGGCAAGGGTGATGCCCGTCACATCCAGTTGGGCGCCGTCCGTCAGGATGAGTTTTACATCTCCGGTCACGGTGACCCGGCCGGAGAGGGTCACTGTCCCGGAAGCCACGAACCAGCCGTCGGACCATTGGGTGGTATCCGCGGTCAGGGTGGTGTATTGTTGGCAGGTTTGGGTCTTGCCGTTTTCGTCCAGATAGGACACCGCCGCCGCAGCGGGGGTAGTCACCGTGGTGGTGGATGGGGCGGCAGCCGCCGTGGTGGGGGCCGCCCAGACCGCGGGACATACCATCAGACAGAAGGCCAGCAGGGTAAACAGAGCAGACAAACGTTTCATCAGGGGGACCTCCTTACGGCAAAAGCGACAAAATCTGCGCTTTTTCGGCTAGTTATCTTCACTATACCATGTTTCGGCGGCCCACACAAGGCGGCGGTACAGTTTTTACAAGTATAGCGGGGGTCTCAAAAGAGGGGGAACAGGCCCCCGCGGCAAAAACAAAACAGGAGGAGCCGTTTAAGGCTCCTCCTGTAAGGTGTGGTCCGGGCGGGCTCCGGTGTTCCGCTGCCGCCCATTCTTGTTTTTTTGTTTGGAATTTCTTCGGTTCCTTCTTTGTAAAGAAGGAACACAAACCCCCGTATCTTTTATCGGGTGCGGTACAGCGCCATGCACTCGAAGGGTTGCAGGGCGGTGCGGGGACCGTCGGGGTAGTTGCCCAGCAGACGGCGGGCGTCCTGCCATCCTTCGGGCAGGGTCAGCGCCGTGTCGTGGCCGGTGAGGTTGCAGACCACCAGCAGTTCCTCGCGGCCGGTAAAGCGGCGGTAGGCCAGCAGGTCGGCGTTGTCCCGGAAGAGCATCTCGATGCGGCCCTCGCTGATGACCTCATACTCTTTGCGCAGCGCAATGAGGGTGCGGTACCACTGGAAGAGGGAATCCGGGTCCTCCACCTGCGCGGCGGCGTTGATGGTCTTGTAATTATCCACCACGCCGATCCACGGCGTGCCGGCGGTAAAGCCCGCGTGGGCTGTGTCATCCCACTGCATGGGGGTGCGGCCGTTGTCCCGGCTGCGGGCCGCCAAGATCTCCAGCGCCTCGGCCGCCGTGTGGCCTTGCTGCTGCAAGATTTGGTAGTAGTTCAGGCTTTCCACGTCCCGGTACTGGTCGATGGCGGTGAAGTGGGCGTTGGTCATGCCCAGCTCCTCGCCTTGGTAGATGTAGGGCGTGCCCCGCATGCAATGGGTGGCCATGCCCAGCATCTGGGCGCTCTCTTTCCAGTAGCGGCCGTCGTCCCCGAACCGGCTTACCGCCCGGGGCTGGTCATGGTTGCACCAGAACAGGGCGTTCCAGCCGTCGTGGGCCTGCATGCCCTCCTGCCAATGGGCAAAGAGGTCCTTCAGCGCCTGCCGGTCGGGGGGCATCAGCGCCCATTTGTCCCCGTTCTTGTAATCCACCTTCAGGTGATGGAAGTTAAAGCACATCGCCAATTCGTGCCGGTCGGGGGCGGTGTAGCCGATGCAGTTCTCCAGCGTGGTGCTGGACATCTCGCCCACCGTCACCATGCCGTCAATGCCCCCCGCCGCTACCAATTCCTGTAAGTAGCGGTGGACGTTGCGCCCGTCGGTGTAGAACCGGCGGCCGTCGCCTTCGTAGTCGTTCTCGAATACTTCCGGCTTGGAGATCAGGTTCACCACGTCGAAGCGGAATCCTTTCACGCCCTTGTCCTTCCAGAACCGCAGCACCTTGGCCAGCTCCGCCCGGACGGCGGGATTCTCCCAGTTCAGGTCGGCCTGGGTCACATCAAAGAGGTGCAGATACCACTTGCCCAATTCCGGCACGTACTGCCACGCATTGCCCCCAAACTTGGATACCCAGTTGGTGGGGGGCGTGTCGGGGTCGCCCTCTTTAAAGATATAGTAGTTCTGGTAGGTTTCGTCCCCGGCCAAGGCTTTCTGGAACCACTCGTGCTGGGTGGAGGTGTGGTTGAACACCATATCCAGCATCAGGCCCATGCCCCGCTTGCCGGCCTCGGCAATGAGCTGCTCCAGATCGGCCATCGTGCCGAACCGGGGGTCCACCGCGCAATAGTCGGCCACATCGTAGCCGTTGTCCCGCTGGGGTGAGGGGAAGAAGGGGGTCAGCCAGAGGTAATCCACCCCTAATTCGGCCAGATAGTCCAGCTTGGCGGTGACCCCCCGCAGATCCCCCACCCCGTCGCCGTCGGCGTCATAGAAGGATTTGGGGTAGATCTGGTAAACCACCTTGTCGTGGAAATTGGTCATGGAAACTCCTCCTTACTGGATGCCTTTCTTTTTGCCCACGGCTACCGTCAGCACAAAGGGCACCACGATGGCAATGCCCATGCAGAGGGCAAAGCTGAGCATATAGGCGGGTTGGATGGACAGGATGCCCGGCAGGCCGCCCACGCCGATGGCGTTGGCCGTGGTAGAGGTGGCCACGCAGACCACCGCAGCCAAGGCGGAACCGATCATGCCGCAGAGGAAGGGGAACTGGAGCTTCATGTTCACGCCGAACATGGCGGGCTCGGTGACGCCCAGATAGCAGGAGATGCAGGCGGGGATGTTGACCTCCTGCGCGGGGGCGTTTTTGCGCTGCAGGAAGATGACCCCCAGAACCGCGGAACCCTGCGCGATGTTGGACAGGGCGATCATCGGCCAGAGCATGGTGCCGCCGAAGTCGGCAATCAGCTGCATATCAATGGCGTTGGACATATGGTGCAGGCCGGTGATGACCAGCGGGGCATAGAAGAAGCCGAAGATGGCGCCGAACACGACCCGGAAAGAACCGGAGATGCCCGCGTAGACCACCGCCGAGATGGCGGAACCGATCTTCCAGCCGATGGGGCCCAGCACGAAGTGGGCGGCCATGACAGCCAGCACCAAGCTGCAGAAGGGCACCACGATCATCGAAACCACGGCGGGGCAGATCTTGCGGAAGAACTTTTCTAAGTAGACCAGCGTGAAGGCGGCCAGAATGGCGGGGATGACCTGCGCCTGATAG
>NZ_CALADU010000295.1 GCF_937890665.1 uncultured Subdoligranulum sp. | reverse complement strand
CACCACCACCATTCATTTTCGGGGTTGACTTTTAATAGTTAATCTTTCTGTAAAAAATCCTAGTGGCCGGCGGTCGCCCGGCCTTTTTTGTTATTATACCGTCCCCTTTTAAGGACCGTCAAGGCACCCCTCCTGTTTTGTGCAAAACCCACAAAAAAGCTACTTTTCTTTTGTTTGGTTGACAGCTTTGTTTCACCGGCGGGGGCAGGCGGTCAACTTTTTGAAACACCGGTTCCTGTTCGCGGCAAGGGTCTTTTCTTTTGCAGCACCGTCAATTATACTACAAAACAGAAAGTCGGCCGCCGAATTTTTAGGAAGTTCGGCGGCTTTACCAAGAGAAAGGAGAGAACATGCCGATGCAAATGCCGGAAGGCTTTTTGTGGGGCGGCGCCACCGCCGCCAACCAGTGCGAAGGCGCCTACAATGTGGACGGCCGGGGACTGTCCAGCGTGGATGTGGTGCCCTTTGGTCCCGACCGGATGAAGGTAGCCCGGGGTGAGATGAAGATGCTGGCCTGCGATGCCGACCACACCTACCCCGCCCACGAAGCCATTGATATGTACCACCATTATAAAGAGGACATTGCCCTGATGGCGGGCATGGGGTTCAAGTGCTACCGTCTGTCCATTGCGTGGACGCGGATCTTGCCCAACGGTGACGACGATACCCCCAACGCCGCCGGGGTGGCTTTCTACCGCAGCCTGTTTGAGGAGTGCCGTAAATACGGCATCGAGCCGCTGGTGACGATCTGCCACTTCGACACCCCCATCGCGCTGATCCAGAAGTACGGCGGCTGGAAGGACCGCCGGATGGTGGACGCCTTCCTGAAATACTGCCGTATGTTGTTTGAGAACTACGGCGATCTGGTCCACTACTGGCTGACCTTCAACGAGATCAACATGCTGCTGCACATGCCCTTCATGGGCGCGGGGCTGGTCTTTGAGGAGGGCGAGAACCGGACGCAGGTCCAGTATCAGGCCGCCCACCACGAACTGATCGCCAGCGCCAAGGCTGTGCAGTTGGCCCACCAGATGATGCCGGGGGCCAAGGTAGGCTGCATGCTGGCCGCCGGGCAGTATTACCCCTACACCTGCGACCCCGCCGATGTCTACAAGGCCATGGAATGTGACCGGGACAACTACTTCTTCATCGACGTACAGGCCCGGGGCGCCTACCCGGTGTGGGCCAAAAAGCGGATGGAGCAGGCCGGTGTGGTGCTGCAGATGGAGCCCGACGACGAGGAAGTGCTGCGCAGCGGCGTGGTGGACTTCGTCAGCTTCAGCTACTATTCCAGCCGGTGCATTTCGGCGGACCCCGAGGTGCTGAAAAACAAAGCCCGGGGCAACGCGGTGGTAAAAGCCGTGGTGAACCCCTACTTAAAATCCAGCGAATGGGGCTGGCAGATCGACCCGCAGGGACTACGCCTGACGATGAACACCCTCTACGACCGGTACGGCAAGCCGCTGTTCATCGTGGAGAATGGTCTGGGCGCCGCCGACACGGTGGAGGCCGACGGGTCCATCCACGACCCCTACCGTATCGACTACATGCGGGCCCACATTCAGGCCATGCTGGAGGCGGTGAATCTGGACGGCATCCCCCTGCTGGGCTACACCTGCTGGGGCTGCATCGATCTGGTGAGCGCTTCTACCGGTGAGATGAAAAAGCGGTACGGCATGATCTATGTGGACAAAAACAACGACGGTACCGGCACGCTGGCCCGCAGCAAAAAGGACAGCTACTACTGGTACAAAAAAGTCATCGAAACCAACGGCGCCGACCTGACCTGAGCAGACCCCGCCGTACTATAAAAGGAGGAAACATTTCATGAATTTCAAACAGCTTGCAGCCACCATTCTGGACAATGTGGGCGGCAAGGAAAACGTGGACAAGGTGGTACACTGCGCCACCCGGCTGCGCTTTACCTTGAAGGATGACACCAAAGCCCAGACCGATGTGCTGAAAAAGACCCAAGGCGTGCTGTCGGTCATCAATGCGGGCGGCCAGTATCAGGTGGTCATCGGCCCCGACGTACCCGCCGTCTACCAAGAGATCGTGGCGCTGGGCGGCTTTGAGAGCGCCGCCGCGGTGGAGGACCCCAAGGCTGCCAAGGAGGACAACCGTTCCCGCCTGAGCAAGATCTTGGAGGCCATCGCCAGCATCTTCCAGCCCATCATCCCCGCCATCACCGGCGCCGGTTTGCTGAAGGCTTTTATGGCCCTGTTTGTGGCGCTGGGTTGGCTGGACAACTCCACCCAGACCTACACCATCCTGAACGCCTTTGCGGATGCGGCGTTCTACTTCCTGCCGCTGCTGCTGGGCGCTTCCGCTGCCAAGAGCTTTAAGTGCAACCAGTACGTAGCCATGGCCTTGGGCGGCATTCTGGTCTACCCCTCCTTCGTCACCCTGATGGGCGGCGAGGAAGCCGTCCACCTCTTCGGCCTGCCTGTCACTCAGGCTTCGTACAGCTCCTCGGTGGTGCCCATTCTGCTGGGTGTCTGGTTCATGTCCATCGTGGAACATTTCGTCCAGAAGATCTCTCTCCTCAGGCCATCAAGTTCTTCTCGGTGCCGCTGGCCAGCATTGTGGTGGCCGGTACCGTCACCGTGGTGGTGCTGGGCCCCATCGGCATCTGGATCGGTGACCTGATCGCCGCCTTCTTCACCTGGCTGACCGCCACCGCCGGCTGGCTGGTTCCCACCCTCGTGGGCATCTTCAACCCGCTGCTGGTCATGACCGGCACCCACTACGGCCTGATCCCCATTGGCACCAACAACTTGGCTACCATGGGCTTTGATACCGTGGTCGGCCCCGGCATGCTGGCTTCCAACGTGGCACAGGGTGCTGCCGGTCTGGCTGTGGCGCTGCGCACCCGCAACAAGACCACCAAGCAGTTGGCTGCTTCTGCCGGTCTGACCGGTGTGCTGGGCATCACCGAGCCGGTACTCTACGGTGTCAACCTGAAATTCATCTACCCCCTGATCTCTGCGATGATTGGCGGCGGCGTGGGCGGCCTGTATCTGGGCATCACCGGTGTAGCCCGCTACGCTTCCGGCTCTCCCGGATTGCTGGTGCTGCCGGCCTACGTGGGCGGCGACAGCATGACCAACTTCTTCAATGCCTGCATCGGTACCGTCATCGCCATGGTGGTTTCCTTCGTGGTCTGCTTCGTCCTTTACAGCGTCTGGGCCAAGCAGGGCAAGCTGGATTCCTCCGAGACCGGCGAGACCAACTAACGTTTTCCCACATTTCTCTATTGCGGCAGGAGGCAGACCCCATCTGGGGCCTGCCTCCTTTTTATATTGGGGAAACAAAACCGGACCGCCGCCCTATGCGGGGCTGCGGTCCGGTTCTATTGGGGAGGTTGGTTGTCAGTTTTTCAGCATCAGGCGCAGGATCTCCAGATCGGTCTCCTTCATGCCTTCCCGGGCGATGTACCCCACGTCCTCGATGGTCTTTTCCACGCTCTCGGTGACGATGCCTTCGCCCTGCTCAAAGTGATGGCCGTTCATGCTCATCCGCACGCTGAGCAGGCCGGTGTAGACGGCCGCCGCGATCTTGGAGGCACAACTGGACTTGGCACCGTCGCACCACATGCCGCCCAAGGTGGCCAGCGTGTTGGTGATGACGCCGCAGATCTGCTCGTAGCTGCCGCCCTGCATCCAGCAGACGCCCACCGACGCCGCACAGGCGGCACTGGTGGCCCCGCAGTAGGCAGACAGGCTGCCGATAAACCGCTTTTGGTGAATGCTCATCAGGTTGGCAATGGCCAGCGCCCGCAGCAGTTTTTCGTGGCTTACGCCGTTTTCCTCGGCGTAGAGCAGCACCGGCATGGTGACGGTCAGGCCTTGATTGCCGCTGCCCGAGTTGATGACCACCGGCAGCGGGCAGCCGTTCATCCGGGCGTCGCTGCCTGCGGCGGCCGCCGCGGCGGCCCGCATCTCAAAGGGGCCTTCTTGGAACATGCTGCGCAGCGTGGCGCCTACCTCGGCGCCATAGTGACCGGACAGACCGGTGCGGGAGATCTCGCGGTTGCACTGGATCTGGTTTTCCAGCACGTCCTGTACCCGGGCCAAGTCCACCGTTTCGCCGTAGGCCAAAATGTCCCGCACGTTGAGCAGCTTTTTGTCCGGGGCCGGGGCACAGACCTCCTGTGCCTGTTCCCCTTCCAGCAGGTTCTCGCCGTTGTGCTCCATCCGGGTCACGTTGGTGTGGGTGGTGCGGATCTCCACAAAGGCCTCGTCCTCGCCGGACCGGGCCGTCACCTGCACCACCAGATTGTCGGTGCCTTCGATGAGGCTGGTCTCGCAGATGCCCGCTTCCAGCAGTTCCACCGCCCGGGCGCGGGTCTCGTCGGTGACGCTTTCCAGCACCGCCAGACGGCGCTGGGCATCCCCGCCGCAGACGCCCAACAGGGCCGCGATCTCGATGCCCCGGCGTCCGCCCGAGTTGGGCACCGTCACGCCTTTGACATTTTTGACAATGTTGCCGCTGCACGCCAGATGCAGATGCTCCGGCTCTTGGCCCAAGACCCGCCGGGCCAAGGCGCCGGCGTAGGCAATGGCGATGGGCTCGGTACAGCCCATGGCCGTGATGAGCTCACTGTGCAGCAGCTCGGTATAGGTATCGTAGATTTTTTGCTCCAACATGCTCTATTACTCCGCTTTTTCAAATTCTGCGCGCACCGCCGCCAGCAGGTCGGGTTCGGTGGCCAGACGGGCGCCCATCAGCGCCAGCGTCTTGGCCGCAAAGATCATGCCGCGGTGAGCCGCCGGTTTGTCGGCCTGTACCGTGACGGCCCAAGTATGGTTGGGCGTTTTGCGGCCGTAGCAGGCGGTGTTGATGTTCACCACCGGCACGATCTGGCTTACATCCGCCACGTCGCTGGAACCATTGTCCTTCTTGACGGTGCCGTCCACCGGCAGGATGCTCTCGTCCAGTTCGCCCACCACACCGGGCAGGTTGATGGCCTTGGCCACCTCACGGGCATAGGCTTTCTCTTCCTCGGTGAACTTGGGCGCGCCGATGGCCTCCATGCAGTCATGGGCCAGCGAAGCCAGCGTGAAGTTCAGCTTGCTGTCGTGGTTTTCCCCCAAGATCTTGAACTCCACCGTGGTGTCGGTCATCATGCAGGCGCCTTCCGCCACATGCTTGACCCGGGTCTCCAGCTCCTTCATCTGGGCGAAGGTGTAGGCCCGCACCATATACCACAGCTGGGCATACTCCGGCACAATGTTGGGCCGGTCGCCGCCATTAGTATAACAATAATGCATATAGCAGTCTTTGTCCACATGTTCCCGCAAATAATTTACGCCGATGTTGGTCAATTCGGCAGCATCCAGCGCGCTGCGGCCGTTTTCGGGGCAGTTGCAGGCATGGGCTGCCCGGCCGTGGAAGGTCATGGTCAGTGCCTCGGCGGCTTTGAACTTGACCTCGCCGGGGTCGTTGTGGTCCAAGGGATGCCACGCCAGACAGACGTCCACATCCCGGAAGTAGCCGTTTTCGATCATGATGGTCTTGCCGGCCAGCGTCTCCTCGGCAGGGGTGCCGTAGACCACCACCGTGGCGGGCAGGCCTTCGTCCACCAACTGGGCCAGCGCAATGCCGGCGGCCGCGCTGCCCGCGCCCAGCAGATTGTGGCCGCAGCCGTGGCCGGGGCCGCCGTTGCCCTGCTGGTAGGGCACATCGTCCTGCTGCAGCGAGGCCAGCGCGTCATACTCGCACATATAGCCGATGCGCACCGGCCCATTGCCGTACACCGCCCGGAAAGCGGTGGGCTGGGTCTTCAGGCCCCGCTCCACCGTGAAACCGTGGCGTTCCAGCAGATCCGCCAGCTCGGCAGCCGAGCGGTGTTCTTCCCCGCTGAGCTCCGCCATGTCGTGGATCCGGTCCGCGCAAGCGGCAAACTCCGCTGCGTGGGCTTCCAGCCAAGTTTCAATCTTTTGCTGCTGTGTCATAGCCAGTAATCACCTTTCCGTTTCAAATTCCGCACGCACCGCCGCCAGACTTTCGGGTTCGGCCACCAGCCGCGCCCCGGCCAAAGCCAAGGACGCCGCCGCAAACCGCATGCCCCGGTGGGCCGACGGACGGCAGGCCTGTGCGGTGACCACCCATGTATGCATGGGGGTGTTGGCCGCAAAGCAGGCCGCGAACATATTGATGGTGGGCACCACCTGACTGACATCCGCCAAGTCGGTGGAACCGTTGTCGATCTTGATGGTACGGTCAGCCGGCACGATGTGGGCGTCAAAGTCGCCGGTAAAGCCGGCAACCCCTGCATGCTGGGCGATCTCGCGGGTGTAGGCGATCTCCTCTTCGGTGAACTGGGGTTCGCCGATCTCGGTCATCGCCTCATAGACGAGGCGGCTCAGCGCAAAGTTCAGACGATTGTCATGGGTATCGCCCAGCGTTTCAAACTCCACGGTGGTGTCGGTCATGCGGCACGCCCCCTCTGCGATCCGCTTGACCCGGCGCTCCACCTCTTTCATCTCGGCGTAGGTACAGGCCCGCACCATGTACCACAGCTTGGCATAGTCCGGCACGATGTTGGGCCGTTCGCCGCCGTTGAGGTAGCAGTAGTGCATATAGCAGTCCCGCCCTACGTGTTCCCGCAGATAGTTGACCCCCACATTGGTCAGCTCAGCGGCATCCAGCGCACTGCGCCCGTTTTCGGGGCAGTTGCATGCATGGGCCGCCCGGCCATGGAAGGTCATGGTAAAGGCAGCAGCCGCCTTGTGTTTGATCTCGCCGGGTTCACTGTGGTTGTGGGGGTGCCATCCCAGCACCACATCCACATCCCGGAAATACCCGTTGTTGACCATGATGGTCTTGCCGGCCAGCGTTTCCTCGGCAGGGGTACCGTAGACCACCACCGTGGCGGGCAAGCCCTGATCGATGAGCCGGGCCAGCAGGATGCCGGCGGCGGCGCTGCCCGCGCCCAGCAGGTTATGGCCGCAGCCATGACCGGGGTTGCCGTTGCCCTGCTGGTAGGGCACATCGTCCTGCTGCAGGGTGGCCAAGGCATCGTACTCACACATATAGCCGATGCGCACCGGCCCGCTGCCGTATACCGCCCGGAAGGCGGTGGGCTGATCCTTCAGCCCCCGTTCCACCGTAAAGCCGTGGCGTTCCAGCAGATCTTCCAGCGCCGCGGCAGAGCGGGTTTCCTCGCCGCTGAGTTCGGCATAGCCGTGGATGGTATCGGCGCAGGCGGTCACCTCGCCGCCTATCTCGTCCAGCGTTTGCAGAATGGCCTGCTTGTACTGTCTTGCGTCCATTGCCTGCCGCCTTTCTCAGCCGCCCAAGTAAGCCTTGCGGATGCTGTCGTCGTTGTGCAGTTCCTGACCGGTACCGCTTTGGACGATGACGCCGTTTTCCAGCAGGTAGGCACGGTCGGCGATCTGCAGCGCCATGTTGGCGTTCTGCTCGATGAGCAGCACGGTCTTGCCCTGCTTCTGGATGGTGCAGATCAGTTCAAAGATCTCTTCCACCACGATGGGCGCCAAGCCCAAGGAAGGCTCGTCCAGCATGATCAGGTCGGGGTCATACATCAGGCCCCGGGCGATGGCCAGCATCTGCTGTTCGCCGCCCGACAGGGTGCCCGCCGCCTGATTGACACGTTCCTTCAAACGGGGGAACAGGTCATACATCTGCTCCCGGCGCTCGTCCAAGAACTTGCGGGATACCTTGCGCAGCGCCATGGTGCCGAGGATCAGGTTTTCGCCCACCGTCATCTTGGGGAAGACGTGGCGGCCTTCCGGCACATGGCTGATGCCCAGCCGCACGATGTCGGCGGCGCGCATATCGGTGATGTCCTGCCCTTTGAAGGTAATGCGGCCGGAAGTCTTTTTGATGATATTGCTGATCGCGCTCAGGGTGGAGGTCTTACCAGCGCCGTTAGAGCCGATCAGGCAGACGATCTCGTTGCGGTCCACTTCCAAGCTGATGTCACGCAGGGCGTGTACATGGCCGTAATCCACCACGAGGTTGTCGATCTTGAGCATCGTTTCGGACATTGTTGTTCTCTCCTCTCTCAGCGTTCGTTGGACTTCTGGATCGTACCCCGTCCAAAGTACGCCTCCTGCACCTTCTTGTCGTTCTTGACCACGTCAGGGGTGCCTTCGCAGATCTTTTCGCCGAAGCTGAGTACCATGATGTAGTCGCACAGGTTCATGACGAACTTCATATCGTGTTCGATGACCACGATGGTGTGGCCGCTCTTGTTGATGCGCTGGATAAACTCCAACAAGCTCCAGGTCTCGGCGGGGTTCATACCGGCGGCGGGCTCGTCCAACAGCAGGATCTTGGGGTTGGCGGCCAGCGCACGGGCGATCTCTACCTTGCGCTGCATGCCGTAAGGCAGGTTGCCGGCCTTCCAGTCCTTGTACTCGGTCAGGCCCACTTCCTCCAGCACCTTGGCGGCCTGCTGGGTGGCATAGGCTTCGTCGTCCTTGTAGCGTTTGGTGTGCAGCAGCGCGTCCGCCACGTTGGTCTTGGTGTGGATGTGGCAGCCTACCTTGACGTTTTCCAGCACCGAGAGGTACTTGAACAGTTTGATGTTCTGGAAGGTACGCACGATGCCTTTCTTGGCCACTTCCTCGGGGGGCAGGTTGGTGATGTCCTTGCCCTCAAAGAAGATCTGGCCGGAAGTGACGTTGTAGGTGCCGGAGCAGAGATTGAAGAAGGTGGTCTTGCCCGCGCCGTTGGGGCCGATGATGCCGAAGATCTGGCCTTCGTTCACCTTCATATCCACGTTATTGACGGCTTTCAGGCCGCCGAAGTATTTGCAAACGGCTTTGGTTTCCAGAATGACTCCCATATCACTGCACCGCCTTTGTCTCTTTCTTTTCTTTTTTGCGCAAGAATGCCGGCAGCGGCAACGAGATATCGCCCGCGATGACGCTGTCCTTGGCGCCGAAGAGGCCCTGCGGACGCACCCACATCATGACGATGATGAGCAGTGCGTACATGACCATGCGCCACTCGGAAGCAAAGCGGAAGCCCTCGGTGATGCCGTTGATGACGAACGCACCCACGATGGGTCCCAGCAGGGTGCCGGAACCGCCGACAACACACATGGACAGCACGCTGAAGCCCTCGTCCAAGGTGAACATATCGGGGCTGACGTAGCGGTAGTAGTGAGCCAAGAAGACACCCATGGTGCCGCAGATGATAGCGCCGGTCATGAAGTTGATGCAGCGGTAGTGGGACACCTTGACGCCCAGGGAACGGGCGGCGTCCTGATCTTCACGAATGGAGATCCAGGCACGGCCGATGCGGGAATTGAGCAGACGGTTGAGGATGAAGATGACCAGCAGCAGCACCACCAGCGCCAGATAGTAGAAGGGGGCGCCGGCTTCCACCTTCATGCCGAAGACGGTGACGGTGGGGATGCCCTTGATGCCTAAGGGGCCGTTGGTCAGATCCTGCCAGTTGAGGGCGGTCAAACGCATCATCTCGGAGAAGCCCAAGGTGATGATGGACAAAAACATGCCGTTGAGTTTAAGGGTAGGAATGGAGACGATGAAACCGGCAATGGCACACAGGATCATCGTGCAGAACAGGCTGGGCAGAAAGCTCAGGCCCAATTCGGTGCTCATCAGCGCGCCGCTGTAAGCGCCGATACAGGTGAAGCCCACGATACCCAGACAGCTTTGGCCGGAGTAGCCGTTGATGATGTTCAGGCCGCTGGCGATGGTGGCGTAAACGATGATGCGGGACAACACACCACGGATATAGTTGCTGGTGGTAAGCTGCGGCAGCAGAATCAAGAACAGAATGCCGATGACCACCATCAGTTTTTTATGGCCGGCGTAAAACGTCTTGGCCTTGGTGATGAGGTTGCTCATAGATTATTTGCCTCCCTTCCGTTTGATGCCCTTGCTGAAGTCAAAGACGAACAGACCCTCGGGGCGGAACGACAGTGCGATAAAGACGACCAAGAAGCCGATGATATCGCGGTAGCTGGAGGTGAACAGCGAAATACCGAAGTTTTCCAGAATGCCGATGAGCATGGCGCCCAGCGCGGCACCGGGGATGTTGGTCATGCCGCCCAACACGCAGGCCGAGATGGCTTTCAGACCGACAACGGTGCCGAACACGGTGGAAACGTTGGTCAGGTAGGTGCCGTACAGCAGACCGGCGATGCCGCCCAGACCGGTACCTACGATGTTGCCGATGAGGGTGACCTTTTTGACGTTGATGGCCACAAGACTGGCTGCCATCTTGTCCTGACTGACGGCGCGGAGCATCAGGCCCACGCGGGTCTTATACAGGAAGATGCTCAGGCCGATGGCCAGCACCACCACGATGGCGATAACCACCATATGGATGGTGGTGATGTACAAATCGGTGCCGAAGAGGTAGAAGGGTTTGGTCTCGAAAGCCGGGGGCATGGCGTTGCCCTGCGAACCAAAGGCGATCTGTGCCAAGTTCTTGATGAGCAGCGAGCAGCCTACCGTGCAGAGCAGGGCGATGTTTTTCGGCGCGTCGAGGAAGCGCTCATAGGCAACCTTATGGATAAAGATGCCGGCAATGCCGGAAGAGATAAAGGCCACCAACAGGCCCAAGAAGAAGTTAGGCGTAACATAGGTGTAGAACAGGTAGGCGCTCATGGCGCCGATCATGACCATTTCGCCGTAGGCGAAGGTGATCAGACCGACGACGCCGACGATCAGCGTGTAGCCAATGGCCATCAGAGCATAGATGCTGCCCTGAGACAGGCCGTTGATGAGCTGCTGGAGCACATACATGGGAATACCTCCTTTGGGTAGGCTGCGATGCGGGGCAAAAAAGGGGCCCCGTTCACCCCGAGAGAGGGAAAACGGGGCCGCCGTTTTACCGTGTCAGCACACAGCGATCATTCAAACTTGCTGCACTTGGAGTAGTCGCTGACTTTGGTCCACTTGCCGTCGACAATTTTCAGCAGGCAGTAGGCGCGGATGATGTCCTCATCCTCGGTGAACTCGTAGGGACCGGCCAGGAGCACATCGCCCCACAGAGCCTGCACGTCGGCGTCGGTGATGCCGGCCAGGGCATCGCGCACGGCCTGACGGTCGGTGGTGCCGGCTTTCTCGATGGCGGCGCAGAGCAGCAGCGCGGCGTCATAGGACAGAGGGCCATGAGTGGTAGGATAGAACCCGGCGCCTTCGTAGAATTTAGTTGCGTAGTCCCACGCGATTTCATCTTCTTCGCTGAGGAAAAATCCAGCCGAAATCACTAAACCTTCTGCTGCTTCACCTGCAAGGAGGATCACCTGATCGGAGTACATGGCGCCGGCGCCGATGACCGGGATATCCCAGCCCATGGCCTCCAGCTGTTTCAGGATCAGGGCACCGTCGGCGGCCTGCGTTACCAACATCAGATACTCGGGGTTGGTCTGGCGGATTTTGGTCAGGATGGCGGTGAAATCCTTTTCTCCAGAAACAAAGCTCTCGTCATCGGTGATCTCGATGCCGTATTCCTCGCAGCCTTCCTTGGTGGACTCAAAGGCGGAAGCGCCCCAGTCATCGTTGGACCAGATGACGCCGATGGACTTGGCGTTCAGGTATTCATAGGCGCCGCGCTCCACCAGGTAGGGCTGCTCGGCTTCCATCTTGCCGGCCACCGTGAAAGCGTAGTCGCTCATGGGGGCGTACTGGTTGTTGGAAGCGCAGGGGGAAAGCTCCACCATGGTGTACTCCTCAAAAATAGGCGCACAGGCGATGGCTTCGGAACTGGTCATGGGGCCAAGCACACCAACGATACTCTCATCATCGCCCATCTTCTTGGTCAGCTCCACCGCTTCCTTGGAGTCGCCTTTGGAGTCTTCCAGAACCAGCTCGACCTGCTTGCCCAGGACGCCGCCGTTCTCGTTGACCTTCTCGATGGCGAGCTGCCAGGAGCGCCAGAAGCTCTCACCCATCTCGGCCTTGTCGCCGGTGACCGCCGTGATGCCGCCGATGCGGATCGTGTCGCCGGTGGTCTCGGTGGTTGCGGTTTCGGAGCTGGCGTTGGTGGAGGTTTCGGCATCGGCGGTGCTAGATGCCGTGCTCCCGCATGCGGCGAGCAGGGAGGTGCCCATGGCCAGAGCCAGGCCCAATGCGATTGCCTTTTTCATACTGCTTTCTCCTTTTTCTTGTGTTTTCTTCTTCTCGTGCTGCCCGTCGTGGGCTGAGCACTTTCGATAGTTTTAGTCTACCGTTTGCCCCATTTTTTTACAAGGCGACAAAAATACGATATGGTGGACTTTTCCTCTTTGTTTGACGTTTTTCACGTTTATTTTCACCTTTTCCGCCGTATTTTTACGTTTTGCACAATTTCATGCCGTTTTCAGATTGCCAAGCCCCACCATCTATGTTACAATATGACATATTTGTCAAAAAATTTTTCGCAGGGAGGGGTCCGTATGCGGCGCAAGATGCTGCTTTCCTACATTACCATCTTGTTGGCCTTCTGTGCGGTGACCTTTGTGTTCGTGCTGCGCACGGTGTACAGCATGGTGCAGACCAACCTCATCGAAACTTCCTCCCAAACGATGCAGCGCTGGTCCACCGAGCTTTCCAACGCGATGGCCTTTGCCCGCAGCCACATGCTGAATCTGGCGTCCAACCAGCACTTGCAGGAGCTGCTCATCACCTACGGCGTGGATGCCGATTCGCCGGAAGGCGCCGAACAAGCGGGGGAAGCCCTGCTGGGGGACGAGGCGCTGACCTCGCTATTGGGGGCCAACAGCGTGACGCTGGGCACCCTGCCTTTTTTGATGGAAATTACGGTGCGCACCCCCGACGGCAGCTATCTGCCGGTCTACGACACCCTCGGCTTTGGGGAGGAGTCCCCCGCCCCCTACGACCCTCGCTCGGAGTGGGTGCAAACCTTGGAATCGCTGCAGGGGCGCATCCTGTGGGACACCTACTACGACGGCAATTACGAGTATATCCGGGTATCCAAGGTCATCTATGACAACCGGGATTTTTCCACCATTCTGGGCACCATCTCGGTAGAATTCAACTACGAGCACCTGACCCAAAGCATCCTCAACAACCTGCGCAATGAATCCGGTATGCAGGCCGCCCTCTATGACGGAGAAAACGGTGAATTTGTGGGGTACTATTCGGTGCGCGACCTGCCGGACGCGGAAACCATCCGCCAGATGGGCTTGACCGGCTCCTATACCCTGCTGCCCGACGGCAGCGTTTGCCTTTTTGCCCGACGGCTTTCCACCACCAACTACTATCTGGTGGGAAGCAAGTCCTTGGAAGAAGTCCACGACATCTACCTAAAATCTTCCCGCATTTTGTTCCTATCCGCCGGGGTAGCGCTGGTGGTGGGTATGCTGCTGACATTCTTGGTCACCGGCTCGGTCATGCGTCCGGTGGTGCAGTTGTCCGACACGATGAAAAATGTAAAAAACGGCGATTTGGACATCACCGTCCATACCCGGGAAAAAGGCGAGGTCGGCGAGCTGTACGACAGCTTTAACTATATGATCCAGATGATCAACCAGCTCATCGAGGAAAACTATGTTACCCGGCTAAACCAAAAGCAGAGCGAGCTCAACGCCCTGCAAAGCCAGATCAACACCCACTTTTTGTACAACACGTTGGATTCCATCAACTGGTTGGCCAAGGACTACCATGTGGAGCAGATCTCCAAACTGGTCACCAGCCTGTCCACCCTGCTGCGCACCTCGCTGAACAATGGCCAGCCCGAACTGACGGTGGAACAGGAACTGACCCATATGCGCAGCTACCTGAACATCCAAAAAGTCCGGTTCGGCGGGTTGTTCCAAGTCCACGAAGAAGTGGACGAACGCCTTTTGCAAGATACCGTCATCAAAATGCTGCTCCAGCCTTTGGTGGAAAATGCCATCCTTCACGCCTTCAATATATCGGGCGCCCCGGCTGAAGGCAATCTGCTGTTGGTGCGGGTCTATCTGCAGCAGCAGGATCTGGTGATGGAGGTGGCCAACAACGCCCCCAAAGATGCTCTGGCCCGGGTGCAGGAGCGCCTGCACCAAGAGACCGGTGTGCCCCCCAAGAGCTACGGCATCCAGAGCATCCGCACCCGGCTGGACATCGCCTACGCCCACGAGGCGGCTTTGGAGTACGCCATGGACGGCGGATTTTTGGTAGCACGCATCCGGATCCCGCGGCGGTACACCGCGCCGGACCGTATAGAATTACCACAGTTGAAGGAGTGAATGTAGGATGCCGTATTCCGTTTTGATTGTGGACGACGAGCTGCTGATCCGGGAGGGACTGCGCCGCCATATCGATTGGACCACGCTGAACATGGAGGTCATGGGGGTGGCGGACGGCGCCGAAAGTGCGCTGGAACTGGCCCGTAAAAAGGCACCGGACATCCTGATCACCGATATCTGCATGCGGGGCAAAAACGGGCTGGATCTGATCGAGGATCTGCTGGAACTGGGCTTGTCGCCGCAGGTGATCCTGATCTCCAGCTACAACGATTTTTCCTACGCACAGCGGGCCGTGCGGCTCAACGTGGTGCGGGAATACATCCTAAAGCCGGTGGACACCGATGCCTTGACCGCCCTGCTGCACAAGCTGCGGGATGAACTGGACCTGCGCCCTGCCGCGGTACCGCCGGGCACGCCGTTGTCCTCCGACATTCCGGTAAACACCTACCGCCGCTTTTTGCAGGACCTGCGCAACGGCGGCTATGACCGGCACCGCTTTGTCCACTGTGCCAAAAACGGGGAAACGGAAAACGCCATGGCGCAGTGGGACTGTGCCCAACGGGTCATTCTGGCAGACCCGGAACGGCGGGATTGTGCCCAACGGTTTTGTTCCAATTTGCTGATGCTGCTCATCTCGGAGGGGGTGCTTTCCGACCAAGGGGAGGACCCGGTCCACACCCTGCGCCAGTGCACCGACAACGAGTCTATGTGCCGCTGCATGCAGGACATCCTGTCTGAAGAATGCCGTCAAAAGGCGGAAAAAGCCGCTACCATTGCCCAGACCAAGCTCATCGCCGCCAGTTTGGAGATCATCGACCGGCGCTATCGGGACCCCCATTTCAACCTAACAGCACTGGCCGCCGAACTCAGCGTGACCCCCAACTATCTTTCCATCCGCTTTAAAGAAGAGCTGGGCGTAGGCTTTATGAAATACCTGCTGGACAAACAGATCGAGAACGCCAAGCGCTTGCTGGCCGATCCCCAGTACAAGGTCTATCAAATTTCCGAGATGGTGGGTTTTCAGGACGAGAAATATTTCTCCCGTCAGTTCAAAAAGCTGGTGGGCGTCACCCCCAAAGAGTACCGCAACGAACACACTTCGCCGGTATAAGGCCCCCCTTGCCCCCATTGTAAAAAAGCGATATACTATTTTTCATGAGCGACAGCGCGGGGCCTTGCCACCCCGGCATGGGAGGGTTGCCTGTGGACATTGAAAAATTGATTCAAGACAAAAAACTTACCGACACCGAACGGCAGGTGCTGGAATATATTCTTGCGCATCTGGATGGGGCGCTGGCGCAGGGCGTGCGGGACATTGCCCGGCGCAACTACACCTCCACCTCCACCATCATGCGGCTGGCCCACAAGATGGGCTATGACGGCTTTGTGGATATGTGCTACAAGCTGCGCACCTTGACACAAAAGCACACCGAACAGATCAGCGAGTCCCAGATTTTTTTGGATGGATTTAATCTGGATTCCCTATTAGCTTACAACACCTACGACCAGCTTAAAGAATGTGCCCGCCATATTGCAGAACTCAACGGCAAACTCATCTTTGTGTATGCCACTGGTTTTTCTGGGTTGGTTGGCAACTATTTGGCCAGTAAATTGACGAATATGGGGCGGCTTTGCCTGTTTGCCACCGGTGGAGATTCGGTTGGAATGTTTGAAAACAGCCTGAATAGCATGGGCCTGTTTATTTGTGTGTCTAAGTCCGGTGAGACCGCCTTGGTGCGGGACAAGATCAAAACCGCCCAAGAAAACAGCGTGCCCACAGTGGCCATCACCGGCGAGCGGCCCAACAGCGTCAGCCGGTACGCCGATCTTTGGTTTCGGGTAGAGGATTCCTGCCAGTTGGACGACCAGAACGTGCGCCCCAACACCTTCTTCCCACAGGCATTGATGTTGGCCGAGCTGATTGCCTATGAGTATCACCGTTTGTGCATTTCGCCAAACGACAACGGACTGAAATTGTAAAAAAAGTCAAAAAAAAGCGTAACGGGTTATCAATCAGGGTAACCCGTTTTTTGTATGGCAAAAATTGTTTACAGTGCCTCTTTTTTGTGGCATAGTGTTGGCAGCGATACGGCCGTGGACATCGCATAGGGGGTGGACGCACCCACCAAGCAGTCCCCATTCGGTGTGCAAAGGAGAATACCATGAAAGAAAAAATAATGGATGGCTTGCAAAAATTTTCCAAAGCCATGTTCATTCCCGTGCTGATCTTGCCCATCGCCGGTATCTTGATCGCGGTAGGCAACCTCTTCACCAACACCCGCCTGCAGGCGGTGCTGCCCTTCTTGAACAACCCCGTCACCATCGGGTTCGGCACCCTGCTGTCCGGTTCTCTCAACGCCATTCTGACCAATCTGGGCGTCATCTTCTGTGTTGGTCTGGCGGTCGGTCTGGCCAACAAGAAAAAGAGCGAGGCCGGCTTTATCTCGCTGCTGGCCTTCCTCGTCTTTATCAACGCCATGAACAAGTTCATGGGCCTGCAGGGCATGCTGGTGGAAGGCGACCTCAGCGGCACCGGTCAGGCTCTCGTTCTGGGCGTCCAAGTGCTGGATATGGGCGTCTTTCTGGGCCTGATCCTCGGCGTCATCGTTGCCCTCGTCCACAACCGCTTCTGTGAGACGGAATTCAACAACGCCTTCCAGATCTATGGCGGCACCCGCTTCGTCTTCATCGTCCTGATCCCCGTCATGGTCATCTTTGCGGTGGTCATGACCTACATTTGGCCCTTCGCGCAGGCCGGCATCAATGCGTTGGGCGGCTTTATCCAGAGCACCGGCAACTTCGGCCTCTTCCTCTACGGCATGCTGGAACGTCTGCTCATCCCCACCGGTCTGCATCATCTGGTCTACACCCCCTTCCTGTACACCTCGCTGGGCGGCGTCGAGACCATTGCCGGGCAGGTCTACGAGGGTGCCCGCAACATCTACTATGCGGAGATCGCCGATGAGAGCATCAAGGTCCTGAGCCAGTCGGTCATCTGGGATGCCCGCGGCATCTCCAAGATGTTCGGCCTGATCGGCGCCTGTCTGGCCATGTACCACACTGCCCGTCCTGAAAACCGCGGCAAGATCAAGGCCGTACTGATCACCGCCGCCACCACTTCCTTCATCGCCGGCGTCACCGAGCCCATCGAGTTCAGCTTCCTCTTTGTCGCGCCCATCCTCTTCGTGGTCCATGCCGTGCTGGCCGGTTCCAGCTTTGTGGTCCTCAACATTCTGGGCTGCCGCGCCATCGGCCCCAACGGCTTTATCGACTTCCTGCTGTACAACCTGCCTCTGGGTGTTGCCAAGACCCGCTGGCCCATCTACATTCTGGTGGGCATCGCCTACTTCGCGATCTACTACGTAGTGTTCCGGGTCCTCATCGTCAAGCTCAATCTCCACACTCTGGGCCGTGAAGCCGACGGCATGGAGATGAAACTCCACTCCAAGGCCGAATACAAGGCCAAGGTGGCCGCCGAAAGCAGCGCCTCTGCGCCGGCCAAAGGCTCCGAAAAGGTGGACGGTGCCTTGGTGGTGGAAGCGCTGGGCGGCAAGGACAACATCCTGAAAGTGACCAACTGCTATACCCGTCTGCGCACCGAGCTGGCCAACCCCGACTTGGTGGACGAAGACAAGCTGAAAAACCAGACCGGCGCCACCGCCATCGTGCGCAAAGGCAAAAACGTACAGGTCGTCTATGGCCTGAAGGTCAATGCCGTGCGTAAGGCTGTGGATGAAGAACTGGGTGTTCAGGAAAACGACTGAGAAAGGAGTTCTTCATGAAAGAATTTTCTGTTGTAATTGCCGGCGGCGGCAGTACGTATACCCCCGGCATCGTGATGATGCTGATGGACAGTCTGGATCGGTTCCCGATTCGCAGCCTCAAACTGTATGACAACAACGCGGCCCGGCAGGAGCCCATCGCCAAAGCGGTAGGCCTCGCCCTGAAGAAGCTGGCGCCGCAGGTGGCCTTCTCCTACACCACCGATCCCGTCGAGGCTTTCACCGATGTGGATTTCTGCATGGCACATATCCGCAGCGGCGGCTATCCCATGCGGGAAAAGGATGAAAAGATCCCCTTGCAGCACGGCGTGGTGGGGCAGGAGACCTGCGGCCCCGGCGGCATTGCCTACGGCATGCGCAGCATCCCGGATGTTATCCAGCTCATCGATTACATGGAGCAGTACAGCCCCAACGCTTGGATGCTGAACTATTCCAACCCTGCCTCCATCGTGGCGGAAGCCTGCCGCGTACTGCGGCCCAAAGCCCAGATCATCAACATCTGCGATATGCCGGTGGGTACGCTGCGCCGGATGAGCTACATTGTGGGCAAGACCCCCAAAGATCTGGATGTACGGTACTATGGCCTGAACCACTTCGGCTGGTGGACCAGCGTGAAAGGCAAGGACGGCACCGACTACACCCCCCAGCTCATCGACTATGTGAGCAAGAACGGCTATCTGACCCAGAAAGCCATCGAGACCCAGCACATGGACGAAAGCTGGCAGGCCACCCACAAGAAGGCCGCCGATCTGCTGGCCGTCACGCCGGACTGCCTGCCCAACACCTACCTGAAATACTACCTCTTCCCCGATTATGTCGTGGAGCACACCAACCCCAACTACACCCGCGCCAACGAAGTCATCGACGGACGGGAGAAGAAGGTGTTCGGTGCCGCCCACCGCATCATCGAAGCTGGTGAGTTCCATGGCGACGAGTTTGAGATCGACAACCACGCTTCCTTCATTGTCGATTTGGCCCGCGCCATCGCCTACAACACCCACGAGCGGATGCTCTGCATTGTGGAAAACAAGGGCGCCATCGCCAACTTTGACCCCCATGCCATGGTGGAAGTTCCCTGCTTGGTGGGCAGCGACGGTCCCGAACCCCTTTGCCAAGGGGAGATTCCCACCTTCCAACTGGGCATGATGCAGCAGCAGGTCGCTGTGGAGAAGCTGGTGGTACAGGCCTACTGTGAGCACAGCTACCAGAAACTGTGGCAGGCACTGACGCTGAGCAAAACGGTGCCCAGCGCCAAGGTCGCCAAGGAGATTCTGGACGATTTGATCGAGGCCAACAAGGACTACTGGCCGGAACTGCACTAATCCCCCAACGCAAAACCCCCGGACGAGAAAAACTCGTCCGGGGGTTTTTGTTTGCCGGTCAGCGGTCGGCGTAGCGCACCAGCAGGTCCACCACGGCGTAGATTCGCTCCCGCTCGGCGGCGGGCAGCCGGCCGATGCGCTCGGCCAACATGGACTGCTTGACGGTGTAGCCGGTGTCCACCACATCGGTGAGCACCATATCCGCCGAGATATGCAGCACATTGAGGATGGCCACCAAGGTTTCCAGCGAGGGGATCTTCTCGCCCCGCTCCACCATGCCGATGTAGTTGCCGCTCAGGCCGATGGCCTCGGCCAGATCTTCCTGCCGCAGGTCCTGCTCCAGCCGGTAGTACCGGATGTTGCGGCCAATCGAACTCCAATCCATCTTTCGTTGCACCTCCTAGGGGTGTGGGGGGAATGTTTTCCCAGTATACACCAAGGCCGGGTCTCGGAAAACCCACCCACAGTATTTTTCACAAACTTACAGTATTGGTTATGTCCTGGCAAAAGCCGGGCGGCGGGTACGGTACACGTAAGCCGACACCGCCACCGTCAGGATGTCGGCGGCGATCTGGGACCAGACGATACCGTACATGCCTACCAAGAAGTTGAGCAGATAGAGCATGGGGATGTTGAACACCGCCCACCTTACCACGCCCAAGAACAGCGAAACGCCGCCCTTGCCGAAGCCTTGGAAGATATAGACGGTGAAAAAGCTGAGGAACATCAGCGGGGTGGCCAAAATGCGGATGCGCAGGAAAGTGGTGGCCAGCCCCACCGTTTCGGGGTCGGCGATAAAGACCCGGACGATGGCCGGGGTGAAGGCTTCGTAAAGCAGGATGCTGCCCGCCGCCACCACAAGGCCCGTGGCCATCGACAGCCCGATGACCTGATTCATCCGCTTTGCGTTGCGGGCGGCACAGTTGTACGCCACCAGCGGCACCATGCCCTGACAGATGCCGATGCCCACATTCAAGGGCAGCCGCTCCACCTTGAGGACGATGCCGATGGCCGCCAGCGACACCTCGCTGTACGCGACCATCAGTTTGTCGATCACCACATAGTCCAGATCAAAGAGCAGGCTGGCCACCGCCGAGGGGATGCCCACCCCAAAGACAGCCCGGATGTTTTCCGCCTTGGGCAGTCCGGTGCGGGGGTCGGCGGTGAGGACGGTATGCTGCCGGATCTGCCACAGGATGACCAGAAAGTAACCGCAGGCCACGCAGTTGGAGAGCAAGGTGGCGATGCCCACCCCCAGCACCTGCTGACCGTCGGGCAGCAGCAGATACATAAACACGGGGTCCAGCGCAATGTTGAGGACAGCCCCCAGCGTGATGCCGAAGCCGGCTTCCTTGGAATAGCCGATGCTGCGCACCAGATGGGCCATCACGTTGGAGAGGACGGTGGGCACCGCCCCCAGCACGATGACGCAGAAGGAATACTGCCGGGCAAAGAGGAAGATGTTGTCCCCCGCGCCGAGGAACCGCAGCGCCGGGCCCATAAAGACCCCCAGCGCTACCGAGAAAGCCAGCGACAGCCCGATGGCCAGCCAAAAGCTGAAGGCGCTGACCTTGCGGGCCTCGTCCTCCTGCCCGACGCCCAGCAGCCGGGAGAGCAGCGTACCGCCGCCGATGCCCGCCAGCGAGGACAGGCAGAGCAGCATATTAAAGACCGGCAAGATCAGCGACGCCCCAGCCAGCATATAGGGGTTGTTGGTGCGGCCGATGTAGAAGGTATCGGCCATGTTGTAGATCAGCACAATGATCTGGCTGACCGCCGCCGGTACGATCATCCGCCGCAGCGCCACCGGCACCGGCAGGGACTCAAACAGTTCGTTTTTCTCCATCCGGAGCTCCCCTTTTCTTGCCCGCGCCGCGGCGCAGGCGGTAGTTAGTATCAGTATAGTCCTTTTTTCGGCAAAAGACCAGAATTTACCGAAAAAGAAAACGGACAGCCGCCCGCAGGCGGCTGTCCAAGAAAGCTATTGGGGGGTGTGCGCTCATTCCAGATCCTCGCCGTTGGTGGCGATGACCTTTTGATACCAGTAGAAGCTGTCCTTCCGGCTGCGGGCCAGCGTACCGTGACCCTCGTCGTCCTGATCCACATAGATGAAGCCGTACCGCTTGCTCATCTGATTGGTGGAAGCCGAAATCAAATCGATGGGGGCCCAACTGGTGTAGGCCAGCAGCTCTACGCCTTCGTCCACCGCTTCCCGCATCTGGGCGATGTGCTGACGGAAGTAGTCGATGCGGTAGGAGTCGTGGATGGAACCATCGGCTTCCACCACGTCCTTGGCGCCCAGACCGTTTTCCACCACCATCAGCGGTTTGCGGTAGCGGTCATACAGCTCGATGAGGCTGTACCGCAGCCCCTTGGGGTCGATCTGCCAACCCCAGTCGCTGGTGGGCAGGTAGGGGTTCTTGACACCCAGCACGGTGTTGCCGGGGGTGCGCTCGGCGTTGGGGTCCACCGACTCGGTCATCGTCATATAGTAGCTGCAGGAAACAAAGTCCACACATCCGGCTTTCAGGATGGCGGCGTCGCCGGGCTGCATCTCGATGTGGATGCCCTTGCGCTGGAACATCTTGAGGATCAAGCGGGGATACTCGCCCCAGACATGCACATCGGCGTAGAAGAGGTTTTCCAGCGTCTTGGCCTGGGTAGCCAGCTCGTCGTCGGGGGCGCAGGTGCGGGCGTAGGTGGTCAGCTTGGTGAGCATGCAGCCCACCTGACTGCCGGGGATGACCTCGTGGCAGTCCTTGACCACCAGCGCACTGGCCACCAGTTGGTGGTGCAGCGCCTGATAGCAGGTTTGCAGCATTTTATCCGCCGGGACCCGGCTGGGAATGATGCCCGCCGTGGTAAAGGGATGGCGGATGATGCTGTCCACCTCGTTGAAGGTCAGCCAGTATTTGACAAGGTTCTTATACCGCACAAAGCAGACATGGCAGAACTTGGTGAAGCAGTCGATGACCCGGCGATCCACCCAGCCGTTGTACTTGCTGGCCAAGGCCAGCGGCATCTCGTAGTGGCTCAGGGTGACCAGCGGCTCGATGCCCAAACGGCGCATCTCGGTAAAGAGATCCTCATAGAATTGCAGGCCCTTCTCGTTGGGTTCGGCCTCCTCGCCGGTGGGGAAGATGCGGGTCCAGGCGATGGAGACCCGCAGCATGGTAAAGCCCATCTCGGCAAAGAGGGCCAGATCCTCCTTATAGTGGTGGTAGAAGTCGATGCCCCGGCGCTTGGGGTAGGCTGCGTCGCTGGGGTCCGCCATGGCGGCGGCGATCTTCTCGTCGTTCATGGCGTTGTGGGCCGCGTAGTCCTTCACATCGGTGTTGGGCTTGTAGGTGGCCACGTCGGCCACGCTGGGGCCTTTGCCGTCCACGTTCCAGGCACCTTCGGCCTGATTGGCGGCCAAAGCGCCGCCCCAGAAAAATCCTTGGGGGAAACTCATAACAAATACCTCCGTTTTGATGGTTGCAGCAAAAGGGCAGACGCCGCGCGCGGCGCCCGCCCTGCTGTGGATGCTGTTACTGGTTTGCGGTTTCCTTTTCGGGGTTGAGGATGAAGGTCACCAGCGCGGCCACCACGATGGCCACCACCACGGCGATGGCCGCCGCTACGATGGTCTCTTGGAAGATGGGCAGCGCCAGAATGGTGGAGTAGCCCATGACGAAGACCCGGGCACCCAGCAGACCGGCTACCACACCGCCGGCCGCACCACCGGCCATAACGCCGATCATGGGGCTCTTGCGGGGCAGGTTGATGCCGTAGATGGCGGGTTCGGTCACGCCGGCCACGATGCAGCCGAAGGCAATGCCCAGCGCCTCAGAGCGCAGTTCCGCCGTTTTGGCACGCAGGGCCACGCCGATGCAGGCGCCGCCTTCGGCCATGTTGTGCAGGATAAAGGCCGGACGGAACACCGCGTCATAGCCGGGGTTGGTCAAGGCCTGCGTCATAAAGGGCACCAACGCCATATGCATACCGGTCATGACCAGCCAAGGCAGGCAGGCCGCCAACACACCCACTGCGATGGGGCCAACGGTGCCGCCCAGGAAGCCGAAGACCACAGCCAGATAGTTGCCGAGGTAGCCGCCCAAGGGAGCCAGCACCACAAAGCCGAAGATCATCGTGACGGTGATGGTGCCCAGACCCACCAACAAGGACTTAAAGATGCCGGGGACGATCTTGTTGAAGAACTTCTCCATGTAGAAGGCGCAGAGGGTGATGAGCAGCGCGGGCAGCAGCGAGCTGGAGTAGCTCATCAGACGGACCGGCAGGCCCAGCAGGGTGACCGGTTCACCGGCCGCCACCAGCGAGGTGTAGTTGCCATGGAGCAGCGAAGCCGCGCAGATCATGGCGTAGATGGGGGTGCCGCCCAGTTTTTTGGCCGCACCGTAGGCCACGAAGATGGGCATGAAGTAGAAGCAGGCATCCGCCACGCCGCTGAGCAGCGTGTAGGTGCTGGTGTCGGCAAAGCCGGCATCGATCAGGGTGATGATGAGCAGCAGCACCTTGAGCATGCCGCCGGCCACCAAGCCGGTGATCATGGGGGTGACCGAAGCCGATACATAGCCCAGCACAGCCAACGCCGCAGACTTTACGGTGAGGGGCTTCTTCTCGGCTACCAGATCCTTGTCCAGATTCTCGTCGGTGTTCTGGCCTTCGGTCAGGTTGAACTGCTTTTGCACCGCCTCAAAGATGGGGGGCAGGTTTTTGCCCAGCACCACCATGTACTGGCCGCCGGCCGAAACCACGCCCAGCACACCGGGCATCTTTTTGATCGCCGCCGTATCGGCCTTGTCTTCCGACTTCAGGATGAAGCGCAGCCGCGTCATGCAGTGGGACACGGACTGGATGTTTTCGGTACCGCCCACCAATTTGACGATATCCGATGCCATCTGTTGATAGTTCAATTTCTCCGCCACAAAAATAACCTCCTTCTATTTGTAACCCACACTGGGTTTATTCCGTCCAAAGGCTCTCGCCCTGCGTGGCAATGACCTGTTTCATCCAATCATAGGACTTCTTGGGGCGGCGGGCCAACGTGCCGTGGCCCTCGTCGTCCATATCCACATAGATCACGCCGTAACGCTTTTTCATTTCGCCGGTGGACAGGCTGACCAAGTCGAAGGGACCCCACATGGTGTAGCCCAAGCAAGGCACACCGTCAATGAGGATGGCTTCCATCATGGCCCGCAGGTGGTCCCGCAGGTAGTCGATGCGGTAGTCGTCCTGAATGGAACCGTCGGCCTCCGCCTTGTCGATGGCGCCCAGACCATTCTCCACGATGAAGATGGGTTTCTGGTACCGGTCATAGACCTCGTTCATGCAGTAGCGCAGCCCCAGCGGGTCGATGGGCCAGCCCCAAGGCGTCTTGGGCAGATAGGGGTTGGGGTCGCCGCCCACCACGTTGAACTTGGTTTCGGGGTTGACGGTGCAGGAACGATAGTAGCTGAAGGAAACAAAGTCCAGCGTACCGGCTTTCAGCACTTCGTCGTCGCCGGGCTCGGTGTGCAGTGTCACGCCCCGGCGCTGCAGCAGGTCGGCGGCGTAGGCCGGGTAGGCGCCCCGGGCCATCACGTCGATGAAGTACCAGCTCTCTCGGCGGCACTGCATCTGGCGGAAGACATCCTCCGGCTTGCAGGTAGCGGGGTAGATCTCGCTCAGGGCGTACATGGCGCCGAACATCGACCCCGGCATCATCTCGTGACCCAACTGCACGGCCTTGGCGCTGGCCAAGAACATGTTGTGGACCGCGTTGTAGTGGGTCTGGTTATCCGCCTTGCGGGTGCCGCAGGCCGTGAAGCCCCGCACCGCGTTGATCTCGTTGAAGGTCAGCCAGTAGCGGCACCGCTTGCCGAACCGCTCGAAGAGGGTGCGGCAGTACCGCAGGTAGCAGTCGATGGTGTGGCGGCTGGACCAGCCGTCGTATTTCAGCGCCAGCGCCGCGGGCAGCTCGTCGTGATGAATGGTGATCAGCGGCTGCATCCCATATTTTTCCAGCTCGTTGAGCACATCCTCGTAGAAGCGCAGACCTTCCTCGTTGGGGGTGGTCTCCTCGCCGGTGGGGTAGATGCGGCTCCAGCAGATGGAGAAGCGGAACACGTTGTAGCCCATACCCGCCATCAGGGCGATGTCCTCTTTATAATGATGGTAGAAATCCACCGCTTTGTGGCTGGGATAGTACCGGTCGGGGAAGATGGCCGGTTCTGCCCCGTCGGGCAGGCTGTCGGGGCCAAAGAAATGGCTCTTGGCCAGTGCCACGCTGCCGTCCGGCATCCGCAGCGTGTTGCAGCGGGGCTGATCCACCGAACCGGCAGATTCAAAATCGTGGGTGGACAGGCCCCGTCCGCCTTCCTGATAGCCGCCCTCGGCTTGGAAGTCGGCAATGGCGCCGCCCCAGAGGAAATCCTTGGACAATTTCATCTACGACTCACTCCTTGTATACCGTTCAACCAGTTTTTCCTGAACTTTTGCTAAAATTACTATACTATATTCACAAGGATTTTGCGGGGCTTTTCGATTTTTAGAAACAGAAAGCCCAAAAAATACCACATTGTCTTCATTTTTTGTACATTTTGCCCACGTCCTGCCCGGCTTCACAGCGCCGAACTTTTCGATTTTCGGAAACTGGCACCCCACAAAAAAAGCGCCGGGAAGGACGGCCAAGCCCTTCCCGGCGCGGGAAATGTTTCAGCTTTCGCTGTGTTCTTTCAGATAGACCCGGTAGCGATAGGCCACCAGATCGGTGAGCAGTTGGTAGACCATCCGGTGGGTGTGCAGCGTACCGGTGCGGCGGTAAAGCACACTGTAAGCCACCCGGGGGTCCTGCGCGGCCTCGGGGTTGGAGGTGATAAGCACCACCTTGCCCTTGGTATCGTCAAAGTCGCTTTTGCGCACAAAGTCCCGGATGTTGCGGTAGCGGTTCAGATAGTCGCCGCTGTCGCTGAAAACAAGGATCAGGGTATTTTCGTCGGCCTGCCGCAAAAATTCCATCTGTTTGCGGTCGCTCATGCTGGTGAAGATGAACTTGCCGTTGTACCCCAGCTTGATCTGCAGATCCAGCGCCGCCGTTTCGGAAAACATCATGCCGAAGGCCGCCACCCGCTCGTGCTGGGCCAGATCCGCCACCAACCGGTCCACCGCCGCCCAATCCAGCGAGGCGTAGGATTCCTGCATATCCCGCAGAACTTCCAAAAAGTAGGAATCGGTGGGATGCTCCTCCAGAAAGCCCATCACATCCTGCACAAAGTTGAAACTGTTGTGGTATTTATTGTCCTCGAAGATGGCGGCATTGCGGAAATCGGCAAAGTCCTCGTACCCCAGCTCCCGAATGAACTTGGAGATGGTGGACTTGGACACGTTGCACAGCCCCGCCAATTCTTGGATGGACAGTTCCGCCAGCCGCTGCATGTTTTGCAGCATGACCAGCGCGATATGGTAGTCGGTGGAATGTAAATCTCGGTCGTTGAGTACGATCAGCAGCCGTGTGTAAAGGATCCCCATGCAGCAAGCCTCCTTCCCCCTTATTATAACAAAGGGGGGCCGGTAGCTGCAACCGTTTTTACGCCGCAAGGCACTTTTTGGGGTGGGGCGGCGCAGAGGTTCATAGCCTGTAAGAAAGTTACTGTTTGAGAAAAAGCACGGCGGACATTTTTATGGAAAAGGGCCCCGTGGGAAATCCTTGCGTCTGTACCGGCTTATCCGCCAAGCCGGTGCAGGAAGTCCGTTTCGGCGCAATGTGTCAGGCTGGTGCCGAAAGGTCCGCCGGGCTTTTTGCAGTCGGAACTCCATTTAAGGGGAGTCAGAAGCAAAAAATTTTGCTTTTTCCTAACGCAGAGTGTGGTACAATGGAAGAAAAAGCGGGGCACGGCCCCCGGCGTTTGCCGGCAGCCGGCCCCACTGCATGGGAGGTTTTTTGTATGCGTAAAAATTTTGGTGCAAAGCCCTGGACCTATCCCCAGCCGGTTTTTATTCTGGGCACCTACGGCCCCGACGGCACCCCCGACGCCATGAACGCCGCATGGGGCGGCATCAGCGATGACACCCAAATTTCGCTGTGCATCAGCGCCGGGCACAAAACCACCGCCAACCTGCTGGCCCGCAAGGCCTTCACGGTAAGCATGGCCACCGCAGACCAACTGGTCGCCTGCGACTACGTGGGCATCGCCTCGGGCAACACCGTGGCCGACAAGCTGGCCAAAGCGGGATGGCACACCACCCCTTCGACCTTTGTGGACGCCCCCTGCATCGACGAGCTGCCCATGACGGTGGAGTGCCGGCTGGTCAGCTATGACCCCGAGAGCTGCCGTCTGGTGGGCGAGATCGTCAACGTGAGCGCCGACGAATCGGTGTTGGACGCCGACGGCAAGATCGACCCCGACAAGCTGCGCCCGCTGGTCTTTGACCCCATCCACAACACCTACCGGGTGCTGGGCGAGGTCGCCGGTCAGGCCTTCCACGACGGCGCCGCCCTGCGCTGAGTCCCCTGTACCAAACCGACCCCCACGCGGAATCTGCCGCGCGGGGGTCGGTTTTTTGCATCAAAGGGGGTTCCCGTCAAGCCGCAGACCGGACCGCCAGAAAAGCCTCGATGGCGTCCACCGTCTGGTCCTGCTGCCCTTCTGCCGAGATCGTCGCGGGCGCATCCCCTTTTTGGGGGCCGTAGTTGCCGAACTGGGCATGGTTGCCACCCTCGATCTCCACCACATTCTCGGTGTAGTCCAGTTTATCCTCCACGCTTTGGTTCAGCGAGCCGTAGACCGTCAAGGTACGGTCGGTGGGGTATTCCCCATAGAGGTAGGCCCCCAGCAGAATCAAACCGTCCACCTCATCGGGATGGTCGGCCGCAAACTGAGAGGCCATCGCCCCGCCCATGGAATGCCCGGCGATATACCAGTGCTGGTACTGGGGAAAGTCGTCCATCACCGCTTGGGCGGCGTTGACATCAAAGATGGCCATATGAAACGGCATATCCACCAGTATACAGGTCAGCCCGGTGCGCTGGCGGATCGCATCCAACAACGGCAGATAGGCGGTCGCCTCCACCTTGGCTCCGGGGTAAAAAATCAAAGCGGTGTCACCGGGCACCGTGGGGGTCAGCACCGTCAGGTTGTCCTGTGTGGTGATCCCCTGCCCCTGCGCCAGCACCGCCGTGGCCACCTCCTCGGCCCGGTAGTAGTCCGACAGATACCACCCGGTCCCCACCGCCAGTACCAGAACAACCGCCAAAAGCACCGCCGCCACCCGTTTGGCGGTCCGCCGGGCATGGCTGGTGCCGGAAGCATTTTCCTTCATCGCCCATCCCTCCTTTTTTACTGGTCCTAGTATAGGGCGGGCCGCCGGGCGCCGTCAAGGGGTTCCCTGTCGGGGCGTTCGGCGTCCATTACGTCCCCGCCGCCTGCCGTCCCGACAAAAAAAATCGGAGCTTTGCAAAAGCAAAGCTCCGATTTTTGCTAAATTTCGGCCAGACGGCGGCGCAGGTCGGCGCAGTACTGCGCTTGCTGCCGCCGCAGGTAGGCGGGCACCAGCGGGCGCAGCCAGCGATGTTTGGGGAACACCGACTCGGCAAAAATCACCCGGGTGGCCGCTCCCTGCGGTTCCAGCACCCCCACCCAGCGGCCGGTCATCCGGGCGTTTTCCATGGCAAAGGCCCAGTGCCGGGGCGGGTGCACCGCGGTGACGGTAAAGCGAGTGGCGATACCGCCCTTGGTATACTCCACAAAGTGGCGGTCATCCATCACGCCCACCCGTTCCAGATCGCTGCGCCACTGGGTATGCTGCAGGTCGGTGAGCGCCGCCCACACCGTTTCGATGGGATAGGGAAACGTTTCTTGGTGTACGCTGAGCATGGCGCGCCTCCTTTTCGTACTACTGTCATTATACAGGCTTTGCCGTCCCTGCGCCAGCCCACAGGGCCACAAAAAATCCCACTTTCCTTTGTGGATTGTGCCCACCGGATGGCGCATTGCGCCCCACGAAAAAAATACATTTTGTAGTATCGTATTTCTATATACAGTTTGTATTTTTCCGGTTTTTTTACCGCTGTTTCTCCTACTGTTCGACAGGGGCAGGCAGCAAAAAAGCGGCCCACGGGAAAGGTTTCCCGCAGGCCGCCCTTGGTGATTCAGGAAAAATCCGCCGTTTTTCCGCTTTAGAAAAGCCGGATTTCAGATTTCTCGTAACCATCACTCTTGGTTGGTATAATAAACTTATAGTTTTTGTTACGCTGCTTTGTCCCCGTCGTTCAGAAGGTATCGGAGAAGGATTCCGCCCGCATAAAGGGGATGGTTTCCTCGATGAGGATGCGGCACTCGGCGTTGAATACCGGGTTTTCGATGGTGCGCTCCCCTGCCAGTACCTCGTTCATGATATAGATGGCGTTGTACCATTGCCGGGCCGGGCCCTGACAGATGGTGGCACTGATGATACCATCCCGCAGGAAGGTATCGGTCATCTCGGTATGTTCATAGCCAAACACCCGGATCTGCCCCTGCTTTTTGTGGTTTTTCACCGCAGCGGCCGCCCACTGGGTCAAGCCGTTGGTCACATAAAACGTGTTCATCTCGGGGTGAAGTTCCATCTGCTGCTCGGCGATCTCGTAGATGCTCTGGTAGGCGATGCGCTCGCTTTGGATGGGGATCTCGCAGGTAGAAAGTACCTTTGCCGTGGGGTCATGCTTGGCCAGAAACTCCTGAAAGCTGCGGATACGGTCCTGCGTGCCCCAGAACTGGCAATTGGCCGCCAAGATCACACACTGCAGCCCCGGCCCGCTGTACAGCAGCGCCAGCCGCCCCGCCAAGGTGCCCATGGCACAGTCGTTGGGGCCTACGTGGAACAGACGGCGGGAATCGGGGATATCCTCGATCACAGTGGCGTAGGGGATCTCGGGCGGGATCAGTTCATCCAACTGGGATTCCTTGCCCTGTACCGGCACCAGCAGCAGCGCATTGACCCCTTCGGACAGAAGGCGCAGGATGCTGGCCTTTTGGTCCCGGAAGTCGTAGGTGCGGTTGGTATCCACCACCAAGGTGACGCCGAAGGGGGAAAGTTTTTCCTCGGCACGGTGGACGCCCTCCATGGCTTCAGCCCAGAATTCACTTTCTACGTTGGGGATGCAGACGCCGATCTTCAGCCCGTTGCGCCGTTTGACTAGCGCACTGGCAATGCGGCTGGGACGATAGCCCAGCGCATCGATGGCGTTTTGCACCGCTTTCATGTTTCGCTCCGAAACTTTGCCGCGGTTGTGCACGACCCGGTCCACCGTACCGATGGAAACACCGGCCAGCAGCGCCACGTCTTTAATCGTTGGCAAAGAAGACATACCTACGACACCTCGTGTGTGAAAAAAAATTGTACCCCATGGAGAATATGCTCATTATACCGGGCTTTTGTGATTTTGTAAAGTCACAGCACGGCGCGGAAATCTTCTGCCCCGGCCATGGGGACATCCTGCAGCCAGATACCGCCTTCGGCCCCGCCGTCGGTCCCCACCGCCGCCGAGGTGACCAGCATCTGCCGCCCGTCGGCGCCGCCCAGCGCCACACTGCTGACCTGCTGCGCGGGGAAATTGAACTGCCCGTTCCATCTGCCGTCGGGGGTATAGCAGCGCACACAGCCCCCGCCCCAGCAGGCGGTCCACAGGTTGCCGTCCGCGTCCAGCGTCATGCCGTCGGGCACCGCACCGTCGGGGCTGTCCAACTGCACCACAATGCCGTCCGCCGTCAGGGAACCGTCGGTCAGGTCATACCGGAACCGCCGGATGGCCCGGTCGCCGGAATCGGTGTGGTACAAGATGCGCCCGCCGTCCGCAAAGGCCATGCCGTTGGAGATCTTCAGTCCCGACAAAAGCCGCCGGGGCGCCTGCCCTCCTTGGAGCAGCCACAGGCTGCCGTTGGTATCGGTTTCGGTCTTGGTGCCGGCCAGAATCCGGCCCAACGGGTCGCAGACCGCGTCGTTGAACCGCTCGCCGGGGAGCAGGGGCAGCTGCCACACCGGGCGGAAATCCGCCTCGGTGCCGCCGTAGGGGCAGGCATAGACGCCGCACTCGGTAAAAAGCAGCAGGTCACCCTGCCGGTCAAACAGGAAAGCGCCCAACTGGAAACGGCATTGCAGCAGTTGCCGCACCGTTCCTTCCGGCGTGCAGGTGTACAGCCGTCCGTTGACGATATCGGTAAAGACAAATTCTTGGGTCTCCCGGTGCCAAAGCGCCCCCTCGCCCAAGGTACAGGGGGCCAGATCCAGTTGTTTCATACCGGTCACCATTCCGTTACGCAGCCGTCCTCCAGACGGAAGACGGGGTTTTTCCACGCCAGATCCGGCTCTTCCAGGGAGCGGACGATCTGCTCGTCCACATCCACGCCCAGACCGGGCCCTTGCAGCAGATCCACATAGCCTTCCCGGTAGTGGAAGACGCTGTCATCCCGCAGGTAGCTGCCCACTTCCTGCCCTTTGTTGTAGGCCATGCCCACGCTCTGCTCTTGCAGGCAGGCGTTGACGCTGGCAAAGTCCACCTGCAGGCAGGCGGCCAACGCCACCGGGCCCAGCGGGCAGTGGGGCGCCAGCGCCACGTCGTAGGCTTCGGCCATGGCAGCGATGCGGCGCACCTCGCTGATGCCCCCGGCGTGGGACAGGTCGGGCTGGATGATGTCCACGCAGCCCCGTTCCAACAGCTCCTTGAAGCCCCAGCGGGTATAGTTGCGCTCGCCGGTGGCCAGCGGGATGGAAGTAAAGCGATGCAGCCGCTCAAACACATCGATGTTTTCTACCAGCACCGGTTCCTCCACAAAGAGGGGTTTAAGGGGTTCCAGCTCCCGCAGCAGCGTGCGGGCCGTGCTTTGGTGGACCCGGCCATGGAAGTCGATGGCAATGCCGAAGTCCGGTCCCACAGCGTCCCGCACCGCCTGCACCTTTTCCAGCAGGGCGTTGAGGGTGGGGGTGTCGGTGATCCAGCCCATCTTGTCGGTGCCCATCATCTTGATGTTGGCAAAGCCCTGCGCCTTCTTTTCCAGCGCGGAGCGGGCGGCGATCTCCGGCGTGTCGGAGTCGATCCAGCTATACACCGCCATCTTCTCCCGCACGCGGCCGCCCAGCAGCTCGTGTACCGGGACGCCCAGCGCCTTGCCCTTGATGTCCCACAGGGCTTGGTCGATGCCGGACAGCGCGCTGGTCAGCACCGGACCGCCCCGGTAGAAGCCGCCCCGGTAAAGGGTCTGCCAGATATCCTCCACATAGCGGGGGTCCGCCCCCAGCAGGTAGGGTTCCAGTTCGTGGATGCAGGCCTGGGTGGTGGCGGCACGGCCTTCCACCACCGGCTCGCCCCAGCCCACAAAGCCGTCATCTGTTTCTAACCGCAGCAAAAGCCAGCGGGGGCGCAGACGGAAGGTTTCAATTTTTGTCAGTTTCATGGGGGGCCTCCGTTTCATGAATGGTCAGCGGCAGCAGAGAACCGCCGTTGAAGGTATTTTCCGGCACCACCGGCAGCAGCGCGCCGCCGTCCACCGTGACCCGGGTACCGGTCATGTAGGCACAATGGTCCGAGGCGATGAACACCAAGATCTGGGCGATCTCCTCGGGGGTGGCAAAACGGCCCAGCGGAATGCGGTCCCGCACCTGCTGGATGGGGTTGTCGTCCGCCCACACGTTGGTGTAGCCCGGGGCCAGCGACACCACCCGGATGCCGTGGGGGGCCAGCTCCATGGCCGCGTTGCGGCAGAAGGTGTCCACCGCAGCCTTGCTGGGGGCGTAGATGTTGGCGTCGGGGAAGCAGCCGTCAATATGGTTGGAGGTAATGTTGACAATGACGCCCTTCTTTTGATGGGCCACCATGTTGCGGGCCGCCATCTGGGTGCCGAAGTAGGCCGCCTTCCAGTCGGTGCGGGTGACCCGCTCCCACTCCTGCTCGGTGACTTCCAGCAAGGGGTGGAATTCGCTGACGCCGGCGTTGTTCACCATCAGGTCCATGGCGCCGTACTCAGCCTCGAAGGCTTGGAACAACCCGGTAAGTGCCTGATAGTTCCCCACATCCGCCTGCAGGGCGATGGCCCGGGCACCAGCCTGCCGTGCCTGCGCGCAGGTATCCTCGGCGCCGGCACGGTTATTGCAGTAGTTTACCGCGATGTCATACCCCGCTTTTGCCAGTGCCAAGGCGATCGCCTTGCCAATGCCGTGGCTGGCGCCGGTGACCAATGCCGTTTTTCTTTGCATGATGTTCGCTCCTTTGTTGTTTTTTCTAAACTTGGACGGCAACCGTCCAAAAGTGTGTACGTTAACCTGATTATAGCATTCTTTTGCGATTGTGCAAGTGTTGCACGGTATTTTTGCCCGGTTTTGTTCACTTTTTGTGAAATTAGTCCAACAGCAGCCGCCATTCTTCGGCGGTTTTCACCAAGGGGACCCCCGTCCCGGCACCAAAATCAGCTCTATACAATAAGGAGAAATGGACCTTTTTTGCCGTTTGCGTCAAAATGCACAATATCTTTCCGCGTTTTTTAAAAATTATTACGAAAATTGCAAAAGTTATTGACACCGGATAGGGGCCGGACTATAATGAGCGCAAGGTGTTAACGTAAACATTTCAAACACACACGGCAGAAGAACACAAGCATCCAGACCACAAAGGGGGCGTACATTGCATGGGCAATTCCGTGGAATTCAGGCATATCAGCAAGTATTTCCCGGGCGTCAAAGCGCTGGACGACATCAGCTTTCAGGCAGAAAGCGGGCAGGTCTACGCGTTTTTGGGGGAAAACGGAGCCGGTAAGTCCACACTGCTCAAGATCCTGAACGGCGACTACCAACCGGATTTCGGAGAGTACCTGATCAACGGCGAGCCGATTCGGTTTGCCACGCCGAAAGACGCCATCGCCCACGGCGTCAGCGTAATTTATCAGGAACGGCAGATCCTGCTGGATATGAGCGTGGCAGAGAACATCTTTTTGGGGGACTGGCCCCGCAAAAAGAACGGCACGGTGGACTTTGCGTTGATGAACCGCCGCACGGCAGAGCTTGCCGCCCGGTTCGGGCTGGACATCAGCCCCGAGACGAAGGTCGGTTCGCTGAGCATCGCCCACCAGCAGATGGTGGAGATCATGAAGGCCATCATCCGCGATTCCAACATCATCGCCTTTGACGAGCCTACCGCCAGTTTGAGCGACAACGAGATCGACCTGCTGTTCAAGATCATCCGGGAATTGAAAGAAGAGGGCAAGGTCATCTTCTATGTATCCCACCGCATGAACGAGATCGCGCAGGTGGCCCAGAAGGTCATCATCTTTAAGGACGGCCGGCTGGTGGATGTGGTAGACCAAGCCACCACCTCGGAGGATCAGATGATCCGGCTGATGGTCGGCCGGTCGCTGGGTGACATCTACGACGAGCTGCCCCACAACAAGACCCCCGGCGAAGCCATTCTGGAAGTGGAGCACCTCTGCACGCCTTATGTCAACGACGTGAGCTTTACCGCCCACCGGGGCGAGATCCTAGGCTTTGCGGGTCTGGTCGGCGCCGGACGCACCGAGGTCATGCGGGCCCTCTTCGGGCTGGACCCCGTCTACAACGGCACCATCCGGCTGGAAGGCCAAGAAGTCCTTCCCAAATCCCCCGCACAGGCGCTGGCTTTGGGCTTTGCGCTGGTGCCCGAGGACCGCAAGATGCAGGGCATCCTGCCCAACATCTCGGTGCGGGGCAACATCACCATCTCGATGCTCAAGTCGCTGCGCAGCAAGATCGGTTTCCTGCTCACCGATAAGGAGGAGGAGATCGCCCAGCGGGACATCAAGAGCCTGAACATCAAGACGCCCAACTCGGACAAGCTGATCTCGCAGTTGTCGGGCGGCAACCAGCAAAAGGTCATTCTGGCCCGCTGGCTGGAAACCCACCCCAAGATCTTGATTTTGGACGAGCCCACCAAGGGCATCGACGTAGGCGCCAAAGCGGAATTTTACCGCATCATCACCGAATGCGCCCAGCAGGGCATGGCGGTCATCGTTATCTCTTCGGAACTGCCCGAGGTCATCGGTCTGTCGGACCGGATCCTCGTCATGCGGGAAGGCCGCATCACCGGCGAGCTGCACCGCAGCGAGTTTACCGAAGAACGGGTGTTGAAATATGCCATGTCGGACAGCTCCGACGCGGTGCGTGACAGACAGGAGGCTTAACCGTGAACAATACCTTGAAAAAACTGAAAAAGAGTGATTTTGCCGACAAGATCACACTGATCGTCGCCATGATCCTGCTGGTGATCCTCTTCGGCGTGCTGAACCCCAACTACGTCACCGGCGGCAACCTGAGCAACATCCTTATCGCCTGTTCGCTCACCGGCTTTGTAGCCATCGGTGAAACCAACCTGATCATTGCCGGACAGAACGACCTGTCCGCCGGGTCGGTGGCCGCCTGCGCCGGTGTGCTGGCCGCCATTCTGGTCCGGGACGGCGTGCCGGTCCTGCTGGCCATCCTCATCGCCCTGCTGGCAGGCTGTCTGGTGGGCGCCATCAACGCGGCGCTGGTCACCTTCCTGAAACTGCAGCCCTTCATCGCCACTCTGGCTACCATGAGCGTGGCCCGCGGCATCGCTTACATTCTGTGCAACGGCAAGGCCGTGGCCATCAGCAACAAGACCTTCATCAGCTTCGGCAGCTACCGCATCTTCGGCTTCCTGCCGGTCCCCGTCCTGCTGCTGCTCATCGCGTTCGTGGTCTTCGGCATCATGCTCAGCAAGACCTACTTCGGCCGCAGCATCTACGTGCTGGGCGGCAACACCTACGCCGCTCGTCTGGCCGGTTTGAACCCCACCGCCATCATCTTTAAGCTCCACATCATGGAGTCCGGCCTGGCCGCTTTCGCCGGCATTCTGCTGGCAGCCCGTATGAACTCCGGCCAGCCTTCCGCCTGCGAAGGTCTGGAATTTGACGCCATCACCGCAGCCGTTCTGGGCGGCACCGCTTTCACCGGCGGCGTGGGCACCATCTTCGGCACCTTCCTTGGCATGCTGGTGCTGCAAGGCTTCAAGACCGGCCTGAACATGGTCGGCGTGCAGACCTTCTGGCAGGAAGTGGCCCAAGGCGCCCTGCTGGTCGTGGCGTTGGCCTTCGACTTCTACCGCAAGCACAACCGCGATAAGCGCGCGCTGGCCGAGAGCATGGCCGCCCGCGGCATCAAGGTCCCCGGCAAATAAGCCCCTTACCCATTGGAACACGCGGGCCGTTACCACCCGCTGAATAACACAAACCACAGATGAGAAAGGAAGAACACCATGAAAAAGTCCATGCAAAAAGTTCTGGCCGCAGGCCTGTCCCTCACCATGCTGACTGCGCTGGCCGGCTGCTCCGGTTCGTCGGACAGCTCCTCGGCGGCAGCCTCCTCCGGCAGCACCGCCACGGCAGAATCCACCACCACCGATGCCGACAGCACCGGCAGCAAGACCATCGTGGGCCTGTACAAGATGGGCACCGCCACTTGGTTCATTCAGGAAGGCGCCGCCTCCCAGAAGGTCGTTGAGGAAGCCGGCTACACTTGGAAGTATCTGGACTGCGACCTGAACGCCGCCACCTACATGGATCAGCTCAACACCCTTATCGCCGACAAGGTGGACGGCGTTCTGGTCTGCGTGCCTGACCAGAACCTGAGCCAGACCACCGTGGATATGCTCACCGAGGCGGGCATCCCCGTCATCGCGGTGGACGACGCGCTGGAGACCGAGGACGGCACCAAGCTGGCACCGTGGGTCGGCATTGACGGTTACAACATCGGCAAAGCCACCGGCGAGTGGGGCGTCAACTACATCACCGAAAACAATCTGGCCGAGGACGAGACCTTCGGCATCCTGCTGATGACCGCCGACACCGTTTCTTCCTGCGTGCCCCGTACCGAAGGCGAAGTGGCCGCGCTGGAAGAGGGTCTGCCCGACTTCCCCGAAGAGCGCATCTTCCGCGCCGACTGTGACACCACCGCCGAGGACGGCAACCAGGCTGCCAACGCTGTGATCACCGGCCACCCCGAAATCAAGAAATGGCTGGTTCTGGGCGTTTCTGACGAGAGCAGCCAGGGCGCTGCCCGTGCCATCGAGAGTGCCGGTCTGGGCGCTGACTCCATGGTCGTTGGTCTGGGCGCTTACCTCTGCGAGGACGAGTTCAACAACCCCGATTCCTGCTTCCGTGCCGCCGCTTACTTCTCCGCTCTGGACGTAGGCAGCACCGCCGCCCAGTTCATGGTTGACTACCTGGAGAACGGCACCGAGATCCCCGAGACCTACGCCGTGGATGCCACCATCGTGGAATACGGCGACGATCTGGCCAGCATCATGCCTGAGTACGTGAGCTGATCGCACGGCCTAGAAACACATCCGTTACAACCCTGCGGGGGCCGTGGAGGCTAGCCTCTGCGGTCCCCGCACTTCTTTTGCAAGGAAGGCGAAGGACCCAATGCACAAGATCCGCTTTGAAACGCTGCGGCCTGACGAATTGCAGGCGCTGCTGGCAGGGCGCAGTCTGGTATACCAGCCCGTGGGCAGTCTGGAATGGCATGGCCCCCACATGGGCATGGGGATGGACACCGTCAACGCGGCCGC
>NZ_CALADU010000294.1 GCF_937890665.1 uncultured Subdoligranulum sp. | reverse complement strand
CCTCTGCGATTTTCAGATAGGCGTAGTGCCGCGGGGTGGAGATCCCCCGGGCGCCGCCCAACGGCATATCGCTCTTGGGGCCGTAGCTTTCCACCTGACCGGCCCCGGCCGCACAGACCCGCGCCACAATGGCGGGCAGCGCTGCGTTGGAGCCAATGCCCACCACGGCGTCCACCTCGGGCATTTCCTGCACGATCTGCTGCTTATAGCGCTCGGCCAGACAACCGGTGACGATCACCTTGAGGTCGGGATTTTGCTGCTTGTACTGGCAGGCCATGAGGATATTCTCGATGGCTTCCGCCTTCGCGGATTCGATGAAACCGCAGGTGTTGACGATGATCACGTCTGCTTCCGAAGGGTCCGCCACTGTGGTGTGCCCCTCTTTGAGCAGTGCATGACAGAAAACATCGGCGTCCACCTGATTTTTCGGGCAGCCGAGAGAGATGATTGCAATCTTCATAGGTACATCCTTATGGTAAAATTTCCAGCGTTCGCCTTGGCAAACGCAATGGGTCAGTTCTCGGTTTCGGTGAGCACTTCGCGGATGATGGCGTGGGAGAACCCGCGCCGTGCCAGTGCCGCCGCCACCTGTTCTCGCTTGCCGGCGGCCAGCTTGGCAGCATACCGGCGCTCTACCAGCGTCCGGGCGGTGGCCAGTTCCGGGTCTTCCCCGTCCTCGTCGGTCTGGTACAGTGCCTCCACCGCCTCGGCAGCCACATCCCGATCGATCCCCTTGGCCGATAGGTCGGTCAGGATCTCCCGCCGGGATTTGCGCTTGCGCAGCAGTTCTGCCGCCCGGCGCCGGGCAAAGTCGGCATCATTCAGCAGGCCCAGTTCCTGCGCTCGGGCCACCGCGTAAGCGGCACTGGGGCCATCGAATTTGCGGCAGAGTTTCTGGTAGAGTTCCCCTGCCGCATGGTCCCGCAAAGACAGATAGTCCATGGCCTTGTCCAGCGCCCGACGGGTGTCGCTCTGCTTGCGCAGATCCTCCACCTGCCAGTCTTCCAGTTCGTCCCCTTCGTGCAGATGGGCCGATGCAAAGGTATCCTCATCCAGCGAAAAGGCAAACTCGCCATCCAAAAACAGCGCAAGGCGGCCTTTTTTGGTTTCTTTGATTTGGGTCAGCCGCGGCATTATTCGTCAACCATGATGTCCAGATCCACTTCGCTGCCGGTGGTCTTAGCAGCGGGCGCCGCGGCGGCAGGTGCCTCGCCGGCAGCCACCGGCTTAACGATCTCGCTGGGATCCAGCGGCTTGACGCTGCCTTTCTTGCCCGCCGCCAACAGCCGGTCGGCGTTGGCACGGACGATCTTTTCGATCTCGTCGGACACCTCAGGATGCTCTTTCAGGAACTGCTTGGCGTTGTCACGGCCCTGTCCCAAACGCATATCGCCGTAGTTGAACCAAGCACCGCTCTTTTGCACCACGCCCAGCTTGACGCCCAGATCGAGAATCTCACCGATCTTGGAGATGCCTTCGCCGAACATGATGTCAAATTCTGCCTCCCGGAAGGGGGGCGCCACCTTGTTCTTGACGATCTTGGCCCGGGTACGGTTGCCGATAAAGGCGCCGGTGGAGTCCTTCAGGCCCTCGATGCGGCGCACATCGATGCGCACGCTGGAGTAGTATTTCAGCGCCCGGCCGCCGGTGGTGACTTCGGGGTTGCCGTAGACCACGCCGACCTTTTCACGCAGCTGGTTGATAAAGATGCAGACCGTGTTGGTCTTGCCGATAACGCCGGTGAGCTTGCGCAGCGCCTGACTCATCAGACGAGCCTGCAAACCTACATGGCTGTCGCCCATCTCGCCTTCGATCTCGGCCCGGGGCACCATGGCTGCCACCGAGTCCACGACCACCGCGTCGATGGCACCAGAACGCACCAGTGCTTCGCAGATTTCCATGGCCTGCTCGCCGGTATCGGGCTGGCTGACCAACAGACTATCGATGTCCACACCCAGCGCGCTGGCATAAGCGGGGTCCAGTGCATGTTCTACGTCGATGAAGGCCACTTCACCGCCCATCTTCTGGGCTTCAGCCAGCACCTGCAGCGCCAAGGTGGTTTTACCGGAAGATTCGGGGCCGTACACTTCGATGATACGACCGCGGGGCAAGCCGCCGATGCCCAGCGCCAAATCCAGACCCAGACTGCCGGTGGGAATCGCGTCCACCTGCATGGTCACGTTGGCACCCAACTTCATAACGGCGCCCTTGCCGAACTGCTTTTCAATCTGCGCCAGTGCGGTTTCCAGCGCCGCCTTCTTGTCTGCGGCCGGACCGGCACTCTTGGGGGTTGTATCTTTTTTAGCTGCCATCTTGCGTTTCTCCTTTTTCTATTGCAATCGCTCTTATCGTTTGCGTTTGTGTCTATTATATACGATTCGGCGGAAAATTACAACCATATGTTGTGCGTTTTTTGTCCGATAGAAGGGACTTTCAAGTGGTTTGCAGCGGTTTTTGCAGTTGAATCACCCGGTCGTTGCCGCCGTAGTCCTTGCGGCAGCTCCCCTTCTGCCAACCGTACGCTGCGCCCAACGCCAATACCTCCTGCGCTTGCGCACAGCCAATCTCCAACACCAGCCATCCGCCGGGGCGCAGCACCGTGCCGTAGCGACTGCACAGCAAACGGTAGAAGTCCAGCCCGTCAGCGCCACCGTCCAACGCCATGGCTGGCTCGTGGGCGGTTTCGGGCATGAGGGCTTTCATCTCCGCCGCTGTCAGATAGGGCGGGTTGGAAACGATCAGGTCCACACTGTCCGGCGGCAAGGTCTGGTACCAGCGAAACACATCAGCCTGTACCGCACGGACTCCGGTCCCCGTCGTGTTGGCGGTCAGGTACGGCCAGACGGCCTCACTTTTTTCCACACAGGTCACCTGTGCTCCGGGGCAGGACCGGGCGATGCCCAGCCCCAAACAGCCGGTGCCGGCGCAGAGATCCAACACCACCGGTGCCTGCCCCCCCTGCAGCAAGGCGATGGCCGATTCACAGACCACCTCGGTGTCCGCCCGGGGACAGAGCACCCCGGGGCCTACTTTTAGCGTAAAATCCAGAAAATCCCACTCTCCCAGCAGGTACTGCAAGGGTTCCCGGGCTGACCGGCGGGCAGCCAATTTTTCCAGACGAACGGCTTCCGCGGGGGTGGGACCATCATCCAGCCGGGGATCCCGACCGGTGACAAAGCGGTAGAGTTGGGCCGCGTCAAAGCGGGCATCCGGTACCCCCGCCGCCTTCAGACGGGCGCACAGGGTTTGAAAAACAGCATTCACCAGCGGCCATCCTCTCGATCTTCCGGCAGGACGGGGGTGACGGCGGCAATGGCCACCTCGATCATCGAATCATCCGGTTCAAAGGTGGTAAGCCGCTGCATCCAGAGCCCCGGCTGGGAAACGAGATGGGAGAGCAGGCTGTCCGACCGGCCGGCCCATTTCAGTACCTCGTAGGAAAGGCCTACCAACAGCGGGAACATGCACAGCTTATAAATCACCCGCAGTCCGGTGCTGGTCCAAGGCAGCACTGCGTACAGGAAGATGCTGATGATAATGACAAGGATCATAAAGCTGGTACCGCAGCGGGGATGAAACCGGCTTTGCTTGCGGATGTTTTCCACCGTAAGGGGCAAGCCGGCCTCATAGCAGGCGATGGTCTTATGCTCGGCCCCATGGTATTCAAATACCCGGTGCAGCTCCTTATAGCGGGTACACAAAAACATGTATCCCAGAAAAATGACCATCTTCAAAACGCCTTCCAGAATGACCCGGGGCCAGCGGCCCATGGGCACTGCCTGTGCCACCAACCCGGTGAGAAAGGTAGGCAGAAAGGTAAACAGGAAAAGCGCCAGCACTCCCCCGGCAAAAGCAGCCGCTCCCATAAGTACGTTCTGCACCGCCGGGCTCATATGGGCTTCCAACCAGCGGTCAAACTTGGATTCGGCGGGTTCGGTTTCCCCTTCCATGGCGATGTCGGCGGCGTGCATCAGATATTGGTACCCCTTATAAAGGTTTTCCGCCATATTGCAGACGCCCCGCACCAGCGGGACTTTGTTATACCAGTGGGGGTGCACCGTATCGTAGCTCAGGTCGATGGTGCCGTCCGGCCGGCGCACCGCGCAGCAGATCTTTTCAGGGCCGCGCATCATAATGCCCTCCATCAGGGCTTGTCCCCCCACGGAGGTGCGAAATTCTTTGGACATAGTTTCTCCTTTAAAAAGGTCAAATCGTTTCGTGCAGATGTTCCTGCCCGGGGTGATAGACCGGCAGCGTGATGCTTACCGTCGTCCCCTGTCCCAGCGCCGACTGGATGTCCACCCGTCCGCCCAGCGCGTGAACGATCTCGTCCACCACGGCCAGACCGATGCCAGACCCCCGCACGGCATTGCGGGCTTTGAAGAACTTTTGTTTGACCTTATCCAGATCGTCGGGGGCAATACCGCGGCCCTGATCCCGCACCGAGACGGTAACGGTTTCGGGCGTGCGGGTCAGAGTGAGAAAGATGGTGCCGCCGGGATCGGAGTATTTAATAGCATTGTCGAAGATATTGACGAACACCTGCCGCAGACGCGCCGGATCTGCCCAGACCGGATAGGGGTCAGGCGGTTCTTCGTAGACAAATTGCAGGCCTTCCTGCTTGATCCGTGCTTCCACAAACAGGGCGGCGTCGGTGGCTTCTGCCACCAGATCCAGCACCTGACACTGCAGCTTGATACCGCTTTGCAGCCGGGAGAAATCCAGCAGTTCCTCCACCATCGTGTACAGGCGGTCGGTCTCGGTACCGATGACCGACAACCCCCGGCGATAGTTTTCGTCGGTGGGGTCATCGATGGTCTTGATGGTTTCTACCCACCCCTTGATGGAGGTCAGCGGGGTGCGCAGCTCGTGACTTACCGACGAGATGAACTCGTTTTTCAGGCGGTCTGTCTCGGCCAGATCCTCGGCCATCTGGTTGATGGTGCCGCACAACCGGCCGATCTCATCGTTATATTTGGTAGCAGGCAGGCGGGTTTTCAGGTCGCCGCGGGCAATGCGGGTCGCGGTGGCTTCCACCTCTCCCAGCGGCCGCACGATGGAACGCACAAAGAAAAGGCCGCTCCACAGCATGAGCAAAAATGCCAGCACACCGATGGTCACCGACACCAGCAGATATTGCTGCCACTGGCGGTCCATCAACGTCAAGCTGGTGACCATCCGCAGCGCAGCAATATTGCCCGCCGTGTAGGGCACCAGCGTGGTCACCGCCATGACACGTTCCCCTTGCGGCGTGGTAAACCGAGCTTGTCCCACACCGTCGGAGGAGGTCAGCGCCTCCAAAAAGTCGCTGCCGTTGGTCAGGTCCTGTGTCATGGTACCGCTGCTGGTGGCCAGAATCACACCCTGCGCGTCCAGCAGCATAAATTCAAACTTATCTTTTTCGTCGAACTGTTCCACCGTGCGCCGCAAGGCCTGTGCCCGACTTTCTGACGTTTCGGGGCCTCCGCTGGCCGTGCCGGTGGCCTGCAACCGTCCGGCAATGGTGGAGAATCGGTTCTCGATGGCTCGTTCCACCCCGCCGTACAGCTCCCGATAACTGGTGTAGAGGAAGATCGCTTCGGCTGCCACCAGCACCAGCACCATGATGAGCAAACTGCCCCGCACCCAGCGCTGGATAATGCTTGTTTTGGCCATCGCGGTCCCCCTCCTTTCCGGTGGTTTGCTTGGCGGGTGTGAATCAGGCGTTCCAGCGGTAGCCGTAGCCCCACACCGTCAGGATGTGCTGCGGGTTGCTGGGCTCGTCCTCAATCTTCATCCGCAGGCGGCGAATGTTCACATCCACGATCTTGACATCGCCGTAATAGTTCTTGCCCCAGACGCCCTCGAGAATCTTCTCCCGCACCAGCGCGGTGGCCGGGTTGCGGAAAAACAGTTCCATGATCTGAAATTCCACCTGCGTCAGGTCGATGGGCTTGCCGGATTTATAGAGCACCCGGCTCTTTTCATCCAGCACAAAGGGACCGCTGACCAACTGCTCCGGCTCTTCGGCTGCCTTGGCCGAGGCTCCCCGCTTGACCCGGCGCGTCAGTGCTTCCAGCCGCGCCACCAGCTCCGACACCGAGAACGGCTTAGTGATATAGTCGTCGGCGCCGATGGACAGGCCGCGGATCTTGTCACTTTCCTGCCCTTTGGCCGACACAATGATGATGCCAATGTCATTGTCGTCCCGGCGGATCGTTTCGCACAGGCTCAGCCCGTCCATGCCGGGCAGCATGATGTCCAGCAGCGCGGCGTCACAGGGCTCGCTCTGATGCATCAGCTCCAATGCCCGTTCGGCGCTGGGGGCTTCCAATACATCCCAGCCTGCCATTTTGAGGTTCAGGGCCACCATTTCCCGAATGCTGGCTTCGTCTTCCACGACCAAAACTCGTTTCATACTGTGCTCCCTTTCCTTATTCCAGACCCAGCAGCACGGTGCCGCTGGTGATGGTATCGATGCTCAGCCCATAATAGGGGGTGACGATGCGCGCCTGCAGCTGCTGGCTGCCAATGTTGGCGATTCGCTCGTAGGTAGACGCCGTGGCCGGGTCCTGATCCGACGGGTCGACCACCCGCATCTCGCAATAAACGGTGGTGCCCTCGCTGTCACAGACCAGCCAGCCCGTCCCGCTTTGGTTGCTGCGAATCAGCACCTTTCCCCGCATTGTATCGGGCAAGGACAGATAAAAATTGTTTTTGCTGTCATACACGCCGAAATCGCTGTGGCCGCCGCTGTTGGTGGCGTAGTCCATCCATTGCAGGAAGGTCAGGCTTTTATCCATGGGGTTCTGCAATTCGCCGCCATCGTCGATCTCTACCGGGATATCCACCGTGCCGTTGCCGTCAATGTCCCGGCTGAGCAGCTCGGTGTGGTAGCGCAGCGTGCTGTGTTGTAGATCCGTTACGCCGGGGGGATCATAGGGCTGCAAGAAGCCGGTGGCCCCGTCGTAGAGGATGATGTCCGATGCCAGACTGCTCGTGCCGGTCCAGACATCCATCACCAGATACATGGCGTCATCCCGGCCTTTGCCCGCCTGCAGCGCCGCACAGCCGGTGTAGGTACCTTCCCCCAGATTCAGCGTCTGGTAAGAACGGAATTCCCCGTCCACATTGGTCAGAAGCTGCAAAGTCACACCGCCGAATTCGGTATCGGTAGGCAGAGCCAGCACCAGATCTTGCGTGTCCCCTTTGCCGGTAAAGTCGCCCAGCACCATCTCGCTGTATCGGTTGCTGATGATGGTGGAAAGGGTGGTGCCGTCATACTCATACACCACCAGATATCGGTCGCCCTGTGCGCTGCCGTACCCGGCCAAAATTTGTTGGCTGGTAGCGTCCCGCAGGTGGGCAGCGGAAAAAGTTTCTACCTCGCTGGAAAGTCCCTCCACCGTCTGGCTGACCTGCCAGCTATCCTCCCCGGTAGGTTCCAGCACAGCCAAAAAGACGTTGGAACCGGTGGTATCGGCCGTATACAGCACGGCGGCTTCGTTGGTGCCGTCGCCATCCCAATCGCCAAACGCAAAGGGAGAGAGGAAATCACCGCTGGCCGGATATTTTAAAGTCGCGCTGCCTCCCAGATAGCTGTTCAGGGCTTTCTGCAGGGCGGCGCTTTCTCCGGAGAGCTGCGGGGCGCGGAGCAGTGTTTCCACGTCGGTCCCGGTACTGCATCCTGTAAGCAGCAATCCGGCCAAGAGCAATGCAGCGATCTTGCGGCGCATCCCCATCCCTCCCCGGCATTTTTTCAACATTGATACAGGGTATAGTATAACACATTCAGGGCAAAGCCTCAATGCCCAGCAGCATCAGCAGCACCCCCGCCGCCGTCCCCCACAGACCGGGACGTCCCCGGGGAAAGGCCAGTGCCGCCGGCAGCAACTGGGCAATGGCCACCCAAATCATGACCCCTGCCACCAGAACTACCGTACCATTGAGGAGCCCCGGGGTGAACCATCCCCGCAAAAAAAGCAGCGCCAACAGCGCCCCCGCCGGTTCTGCCAACCCGGAAAGCAGCGCGGCCAACGCACCGCCCAGACGGCTATGCAGTGCAAAGGCAAAGGGCACCGCCACAGCCACGCCTTCGGGGATGTTGTGCAGGGCAACGGCCAGTGCAGTACGCGCCCCCAGCGCCGGATCCGCGGTGCCGGCAAAGAGGGTAAGTACCCCTTCGGGGAAGTTATGCAGCAGCAAGACCGCCCCGGTAATTAAGGCCGTGCGCAGCGCCGCGGTGCGGGCGCTGTCCCCCGACATCCGTTCGGCCAGCTCGGCTTCTTCGGGCAGAAGGGCACTCAAAGCGGCAGCCGCCACCATGCCTGCCAGCAACAGCAGCACCAACGCCCCGCCGCACCCCAGCGGCGGCAGGTAGACGCGATAAAATGCCAACGCCCCCGGCACCAGATCGGCCAGAGATGCCGCCAGCATCACCCCACCAGCAAAGCCAGCGCTGACCGCCAACAAACGGCGGGAAGGCGGACACAGCATGGCCAACAAGCCCCCCAATCCGGTGGACAGCCCCGCCAGCAACGTCAGCCAAAGCGGTGATCCTCCCATACAAAAGCCCCCTTGCTTGGTTTTTTCAAACCTATGCAAGGGGGAAGCCGCCTATACAAAAAGCGCCCGCCATACGGC
>NZ_CALADU010000293.1 GCF_937890665.1 uncultured Subdoligranulum sp. | reverse complement strand
AAAGGGAAGAAGCCCGGCAGGCGTTACCTGCCGGGCCTCCTTTTTAGTTTAAAATCCATACACCGTAATTCAAATAGGCCGCAAAGATGACCCAGAGCAGATAGGGGACCTGAAGCCAGGCAGCCAACGGATCTACCTTATGAAACGAGGTGATCATCCATAAAATTAATCCCCACAAAATCACCAGCCAGACCAGTGCAGCGCCGAAGGCTTGAAAGTTAAAAAACAGAATGCTCCAAAAGAAATTGAAGGCTAACTGGAGCAGAAATATGCGCAAGCTGCTGGTGCGCTCACGAGAGGGAGAAGCCAGATAGATCCGAGCTGCTCCGATGCCCATCAGAACGAACAGAATTCCCCAGACGATGGGAAATACAAGGGCGGGAGGGGAAAGCGGGGGCTGGATAATGCTTTCACTGTAAGCTTTGGCTCCGTCTCGGGTCAGCCAGCCGGACAGGCCGCCCACCGCTTCGGTAAACAGAATCCAGGCGGCGTATATTTTCCATGTATGCTGTTTCATATTTGAATCACCCGCAATAGCATATGCCGCCCTTGGGATAGATATTCAAATCGAAAAGAAGAGGGAAAATCCGGGGGATTTCCAGCGCGTACAGGCATGGTACTCTCTCTGGCCACATATATATCTTGTGGCAAAACGGGAGAGGGAGTGTAAGGATTTGAAAGGAAATATCGAGGAACGCGCCTGTAAATTGGCGGCGTACATCATCGAAAATGGAGCAACCGTCCGCTCTGCCGCCCGGAAATTTGGCATCAGCAAATCCACCGTACATATAGAAGTGATAAATTAGAACGATTTATATGGGCGATACAGTAAGCGACCATATTAAGCCAAGAGGCGGCATAGATCAGCACCGGGGAAGGGCTGGTCTATGCCGCCTTTTGTATTCTAGAGGGATGGAGTATTCTGCCGGTGTATTTACATTGGCTATACTAGTTTCCAAGGAAAGATGAGCGGAGCACTTCAATACGCGCTAGGAATTTGGAAGAAACAATGATGTAAGTGTTAGCTGAACTGGAGGATTATGGATATGTTATCAGTTTGCCATTGATTCTTGCATATTCTGTTAAATCGCTTAGAACTTTCGCAAAATCAACCATTTCTAATTCTTTTAATGTGCAAACAACAAATTTACAGGTATCTATCCATCCCTTTGCTTGCTTAATTTGTTCATCTGCCACATAATGAAAGGCTGGAACATGGATTACCTCCGCTGCCAGTGATTTAGCCGAGGCATAATCTATATCGTTTTCCCACAGGATTCCAGCCGCAAACGCTTTTCTTTCACGCTGTAATCTGCGAAATACGCTGGTTCCGGTGCCGTTTCCTGCAATGACAAAAATTTCAGGTTTCTCCTGCACCGATGGCAGTTCCAAATCGCCGGTCAGTTCATCATAAGAGCCGGTTGTCATCTGATAAAGCTGAGGAATATATCCTTGGGTAAAGATTTCTTCGGGCGTTCCAAAGCGGTCGATTCGATCCCCCTGTACGCAAGCAATCTTGTCCGAGATACGCCCGGCAAGGTCAAGTTCATGCAGCGACATAAGCACTGTCAGATTCCGCTTTCTGGACATCTCCTGCAAAATAGATAAGAACTCCAGTTTGTAACGGATATCCAGGAAAGAAGTCGGTTCATCCAAAACGATCACATCAGGCTGCTGGCATAGTGCTCTTGCCAGCATAACCCGCTGCTTTTGCCCGTCACTGATTTTATTGAAATCTCGGTTGGCCAGCTCCGTTATGCGCACCAGCTCCATGGATTCACGCACGATCTTCCAATCTTCTTGGGATAGAATGCCGAATTTCCCCGTATAAGGATATCGGCCAGTTGCCACAACATCTTCGCAATTCATCATCTCAGGATTTACCCGTTCGGTCAATACAACGGACAGCCTTTGCGCCATTTCTTTGCCCGGCATTTTCTCCGCCTGTTGTCCATCTAACCATACAACGCCACACACGGGTGGCAACTGCTGGATAATACTGCGCAAAATAGTTGTTTTTCCTGCACCGTTTGGTCCTATCAATGTAACAATTTCGCCTTTATTTATTTCAAGCTGAATATTGCGGATGAGCGGTATACCATTATAACCAACAGTTAAATCTTTTGTATATAGATAGCCATGATTCATTCCCGATTACCCCATTTTTTCTCTTTTCCGGCGTAGCATAATGTAGATAACCACCGGAGCGCCCAAAATTGCAGTTACCGTGCTGATCGACAACTCGGTGGGAGTAAATACTGTTCTTGCCAGCAAATCGCAGAACAGGCAGAATGACGCACCTCCTAAGAAGCAAGCTGGAATCATTAAAATCGGCTGTGTTGTACCAAACAAGCCTTTGACAAGGTGAGGAACGGCGATTCCGACGAAGGATACCGGTCCGGCAAATGCAGTTACACAGGCCGAAAGGATACTGGACAGGATCACCAGCACAATACGGAAACGTGATACATTAAGCCCCATATTCTGCGCATAGGCTTCACCCATCTGATAGGCGCTAATTGGTTTGGATAACAGAAACACAAAAAACATCGTAATAAGCACTACGATTGCCATAACTTTTACATTGTCCCAGTTAATCCCCGAAAAGCTGCCCAGAGACCAATTGTGCAGATTTACAATATCCGCATCATCCGCAAATGTAACAACAAAGTCAGTCACAGCAGAACAGATATAGCCGATCATGACGCCGCTGACAATGAGCATTGCCATCTGATTGATGACTTTGGACATTAGAATAACAAAACCCATGCATAACATGGAACCGGCAAAGGCCGCAAGAATCATCAGCCATGAACCGAGCTGTACTGAAAATTGCAGGGACGCTACCATCACCAATGCGACAATCAGCTTTGCACCGGATGAAACGCCCAGCGTAAACGGGGTTGCGATTGGATTGTGGAAAAAGGTTTGCAGCAGATATCCGGATAATGCGAGGGCACCTCCCAAAATCACCGCTGCAAATGCTCTTGGCGCTCGGACCTGCGTAACAATTTCTGTGTAGGTTTCATCCGTTCCGATTCCTTGAAGAATTTTAGGAATCTCAGAAAATGGAATATTAACGCTTCCGATACATAGGTTCATGACCAGAAACAAACGCAGAAGCACAAATAAAACAACAAATGCAGCAAAATATCGTTTTTTCTTCATCTGTTTGTATCACTCCAACTTGTAAATATAGGTAAGGCTCTGATCATCTCCTTGCAGCATGTTATGGATATCTGCGATGATGGTGCCAAGTTCCATAGTGGACTGGTAAATGTTCTGGGTTGTACAATAAACATTTCCATTCTGCACAGCCTTGAAGTTCTCTAAAAGCTGACTTTTCGTTAATAATTCATCCCGAGATTTGAGTTCCCCGTCTACTGTGCTGTTATAGATGATATAATCGGCATCCTTTGCCTGTGCATAAAAAGCTTCCATCTCCATGCTCATGGTGGAAGATTTACTTTCATCATCGGGATCTTGTTCCAAAATATAGGTTCCACCAGCCATTTCAATCATTTTCGCCAGATAATCGGACGGTCTGCGTACGTTAGCCTCGCCATTGGTTGTGATATAAAAAAATGCAACTGTTTTTCCGGTAGGCTGTGCTCCGCTGACAGACTCAAACGCCTGTTTTTCTGCATTGAACGCTGACTCAGCAGCTTCCTGCTGTCCGGTCAGCAATCCATAGAGTTTTACCCATTCTGTTCTGCCGAGAGGGTGAGACTCATAACTGGAATAATCCACCAAAACCGGGATTCCAAACTTATCCAGCTGTTCCTTCACTTCGGGCGTATGAAAAATCATAGTGTTCTCAATCGCCAAGCTGCAATTCTCATCAATGAGGTGCTCATAATCCGGAGCGGAATATTTGCCAGCATATAGAATATTTCCAGATTCCATTGCCGCACGCACTGGTTCAATATACCAGCCATCGCTTTTCAGCGCACTGAAACGGATCGTATCCAACGCATCCATCGAAACAAACATATCCATCACAGCCGAGGCAACTAAATAAATGTTTTGGATCGGTTGGTGCAGCTGCACAATGTTTTCATCCAAACCGGATGGCTCTGGTTTTCCCTCTGGGATTACCAGATACTGCGTACCATTGGAGATGGTAATAAGCGCATATCCATCATTGTAATAGTCCACTGCAAATTCCTCAGCATAATCGAGAGGCATACTGTGATCGAAGGTTAAATCCGGACTGATATCAGTATTACGTGTTTCCAGCAAATCAGCTTCAGAAGGTGAACCGCAGGAGGATACAGTAAATATGAGGATAAAACACAATAAAACTACTGCCATTTTTCTCATTTTATTTGCTCCTCCGTTTCTTATGAATCCCCAAAAAGGAGATAATTACGACTATGGCAATTACAATTACCGTTCCTGCAACCATAGCCATCATTTCAAAAGATGTGTCTTGTTTTATGGTGTCTTGGAGGAAGGTTAATGTATATTCGATTTCATGTGGTGTGCTCATTGCTGTGGTATTCGCAACGACCGCTATTGGCATATCAAAATCTATAATCGGAAGTTCAAAAGTGGAATTTCCAGCCTCCTGGAGTGGTTTAAAAGTTTTATTTTCTACCTTCATGTAGTCATAGTTCGGGCTGCTCCATTCAATCTGAACATAACCCTTTCCACCCCGTACAGTCATAATTGCCGGAGATGTAATAGTCGCCCGTCCGCTTCCACCCTCCAGTATGACTTCTATGGAATATTCACCATCCTCCAGATCAACCGTTGCTGCTTCCGCAGATGCTGAGGCAGGAAATACCATAACGGATGTGATACACATCACCATCAATAGCCCAAGACAAAATTTTTTCACCAGATAGGGAAATATGCTTCTCCTCATATTTGTCCTCCTCTCCAGATACAAATCTGTCCCTGCCGTTAAGAGCAGGGACAGAGCATGGTTTATTCAAGTTTTTCTGGGTTCGATACAATTACCTCATGATCGTACCACTTTCCCTTTGTACCGATTAGCGCAAGGTTAAACGGCTCGTCCAGAACCGGAACTGGAACATCAAAACCGTTGATCTCTTCGCTTATTCCATCCTCATAAGTTACGGTATCCACAGTAGGCTGCAAAAGTTCTGCCCCATCTTTCTGGGCATCCTCTGCGGTGCCTGGGAAAAGATTGACAATATTCTGAGAGGTAAGCGAAATGTGAATGGTCATTTTACCGTCCTGAACCGTCAGCTTTCCTTTACCATCGCATGTCTCGTTGACACGGAACATGCTGCTGTCCGTTTCAAAATCAGCAGAATAGATGCCATCTTCCAGAGTTGTTTGTTGTTCCTGCGAAACAGCTGGAGGGCTGGAGCCGTCCTGAGCAGATGTATCCGTCTGATTGCTGCATCCAACGGCGAAAACAGCGACCAAAGCAGCCATACACAGGAGTATCGTTCTTTTTTTCATGCTCGATCTGTTCCTTTATTGATTGATTACAGCACCAGTATGTGCAACATATAGCTCCTGAATGGCTGGAATCTGACCGAGGCCTGCAATCTGAGTATCAACGCTCTCAAAAGCGCCGGATGCGTTGAACATACTCTTCCAGGAATCAGCATCATCGCCTGCCATATCATTGTTTGCATGGTCACCTGCAACGACCATCAGAGGACGAAGGATGACTTTCTTATAACCAGCTTCTTTGATGCTTTCAATAACAGCTTCGCAGGCGGTTTCTTCCGGTTCACCCTCAACGGTACCGATGAATACATTGTTGTATCCCAGAGCCTCCATCTGAGCCTGCATCTGGCTGTAAGATACCTTTGCTGTGTGGGAAGTACCGTGACCCATAAATACGAATGCAACGCCGTCTGCCTTTGCTTCATCCAGAGTCTGGTATCCAGCTGTCTTAACCGCTTCTGCGGTAACAGCCTCTGCAACAGCTTTTTTATCTTCATTGATGACAGTTGCATCGGTACCGACATCGCCCAGAAGAGGAGCAGCGATCTGAACCGATTCAAATTTATCCTGATAAGCTCCTACGGTTTCTGCCAGCTCATCATACTCAGCACCATACATCAGATGGGTAGGCTGAATCACCAGATTCTTAACACCATTTTCTACCGCACGGTCAAGCGCCTGCTGGACGTTATCGATCTTTTCTCCGTCACGAGCCTGCACATGATTGATAATGATCTGGGCGGTAAATGCTCTTCTGACCGACCAGTCCGGATAGGCTTCCTGCAAAGCGTCCTCAATGCTCTTGATGTCAGCAACACGGCTGTCATTAAAAGAGGTTCCGAAGCTGACTACGAGCAGTTCATTTTCGCCGATTTCATCACCGTTGCGGGGATCATCTTTAGAAGCATCTCCAGTATCCCGTCCAAAATAGTCTGGATCTGCAAATTCGCCGGAAACCAATTCCTTTTGGGCATCCGTCAGGGCATCCCAAGCAGCCTTTGCAGCCTCACATTGTTCATCCGTGTTTTCGTTTCGTTCTTGCACATAGATTGCGTCAATCAGCTTGGCCACCTCATCAGCAGCAGCTTGATCGTCAGAGACTGGATTGGTAGAAGACACCTCTCCTAAGTTGTCTGATGTCTCACTTTCCTGAGAACCGCAGGCAGCAAGAGATGCTACAATGCACGTTGCAAGCAGGAGTGCTATGAGTTTTTTTATGTTCTTCATTTTACTTTCCTCCATTGATTTATATCTTTTTGTGGTTTAAGCCACGAAAAAGCAGTAGTAAAATGGAGAAAAGTATGCTAAAGATATGCCAAAAAAGAAAGCAGCAGTCATACATGACTGCTGCTGCCGTTTTTTCGCAACAAAATAGCCCATTTCTCCATAACTCGAGAGCAAATAGACTTTAACAATCTGAGCAGGTCTCCTGACTTGCGTATCATAAGCCTTCCGCACAGCCTTCTCAGGATCAACTCCCAATGACCGACTTTCGTCATGTGCGGTGCCTCCGCGCATACAGTGGCGGTACCGTTCCGGATTCCAACCGGATTCACTATTCTCCATCAACTCTATACGAAATTGATGGCACTCAGACATCATATTTATTTAGAATAAAAATATCATAGTAATGCATATTTGTCAAGCAACTAACAGACGATAAAAATTCTTATTAGTAAAACTTCAATATATTTTATAACATCAATTAGCGCTCTTGTTCCTTACGCTTTTCCTTGCTGGGAATCATCTGTTCCTTCTGCGCCTGCCGCACCATCCTCCGTACTGTCTGCCGCTCTATACTATCATCATAAAAAATTTTTCTAAATCAACGCGACATTTTCCAGCATGTTCCCATTATTTTCCAAAAGCCGGTGAA
>NZ_CALADU010000292.1 GCF_937890665.1 uncultured Subdoligranulum sp. | reverse complement strand
TTCACCATAGCGCAGGCTTCGTCCACCAGGTCGATGGCCTTATCCGGCAGGAAACGGTCGGTGATATACCGGTCAGACAACGTTGCCGCAGCAATCAAAGCCGGGTCTTGAATCTTGACGCCGTGGAACACTTCATAGCGTTCCTTCAGACCACGCAGGATGGAAATGGTGTCCTCCACAGTGGGTTCATTGACCATGACCGGCTGGAACCGACGCTCCAAGGCGGGGTCTTTCTCGATATATTCCCGGTACTCGTCCAGCGTCGTAGCACCGATACAGTGCAGTTCGCCGCGGGCCAGCATCGGCTTAAGCAAGTTGCCCGCATCCATCGCGCCGTCGGTCTTGCCGGCACCCACAATGGTATGCAGCTCATCAATAAAGAGGATGATCTTGCCTTCCGACTTTTTGACCTCGTTCAATACGGACTTCAAGCGCTCTTCAAACTCGCCGCGGTATTTAGCACCAGCAACCAGTGCGCCCATATCCAAACTGAACACCGTACGATCCTTCAGATTTTCCGGCACGTCGCCACGCACAATCCGCTGGGCCAGTCCTTCAGCAATGGCCGTCTTACCGACACCCGCTTCACCGATCAGCACCGGGTTATTCTTGCGCTTACGGGAAAGAATGCGGATAACGTTGCGGATCTCACTATCACGGCCGATGACCGGGTCCAGTTTGTTGGCGCGGGCCATCTCCACCAGATCCTGCCCGTATTTTTTCAGGGCATCGTAGGTGGATTCGGGATTATCGCTGGTAACCCGTTGGTTGCCCCGCACCACCGAAAGCTGCTTCATAAAGGTTTCCAACGTAATGTTGAAGGCCTTGAACAGTTCCCCCGCAGCTTTGCCGGGGCGCTGCAGCATACCAAGGAACAGATGCTCTACACTGATGTATTCATCTTTCATCTGCTTGGCCTGTTCCTCGGCGGCATTGAAAGCCCGGTCCAGTTCCCCGGAGATGTAAACCTTTTCGGGGTCACGGCCGGAACCGGTCACGCGAGGCAGGGCTTCCACCTTTTGTAGGGCAGCCTGCGCAAAAGCATTGGGGTCCACCCCCAATTTGGTGAGAAGCTGGGGAATCAAACCATCTTGCTGCTGTGCCAGCGCAGCCAGCACATGTTCCTGTTCCACAGCCTGATTCGAATATTCCACGGCAAGACGCTGGGCATTTTGCAGCGCCTCGATGGTTTTTTGGGTAAGTTGATTCATGTTCATAAGTGCGTACCTCCTTACTGTGCAGATACACGCAAAGTCAATCTATTAGCAACGGACACTGTCGAGTGCTGCTTTCTCCCGTTCACCTCTATAACGGCGCGGCATCGGCGCCGTTTCGTTTAAATTAGCACTCTATGCATCCGACTGCCAATATTGTACCACATCCCATTTCTGTGTCAATAGGAAATTTGAAAATAATTTGTGAATACCTTCCGCTTTTTGCCATTGATAGAAGTCGGAAAGAAGTGTACAGTAAACTAAAAGCACACCGAAGGAGGGACCGTGCATGCGCCCCATTTTGATTGTAGAAGACGAACACCCCATTGCCGATCTGATCGAGTTAACGCTGACCAGCGCCGGCTACGCCTGTGAACAGGCCAACGACGGAGAAACCGCCGCTGATTTGATTGCCGAACGGGATTATGAGCTGGCAATTTTGGATATTATGCTCCCCAAGGTGGATGGGTATGAATTGTTGGGGTATCTGCGCAGCGTGGGCACACCGGTGATTTTTGTGACTGCCAAAAGCGCTTTGCAAGACCGTGTCCGGGGTTTGCATGAAGGCGCCGACGATTACCTAACCAAACCCTTTGAACCGCTGGAATTGGTAGCCCGGGTAGAGAGTGTACTGCGCCGCACCGGCCGTGCCAACGTAATCTTACATGCTTTTGGGGTCGCGCTGGACCCGGGCGCCCGAACCGTCACGAAAGACGGTCATCCACTTCACCTTTCGCCGAGAGAATTTGAACTGCTGGAACTGCTGATGCGCAACCGAGGGCTGACTCTCTACCGAGAGGTCTTGTACGAACGGCTGTGGGGCGACGATGAAGCCTTCGACACCCGTCCTCTGGACTTATGCATTACCCGGCTGCGGAAAAAGCTGGGCTGGAAAAATGAAATCTGTACCGTATTCCGTGTAGGCTACCGATTGGAAAAGGAGGAAACCTCCCCATGAAATTCGGACACAAGCTCACTCTTGTACTGCTGGGAGTTCTGGCTTTGGTATTGAGCCTGAGCACCTTGTGGACGCAGGAGCGGCAGTTCAGCCGCGCATTGGCCGACTTACGCCAGACCGCACAGGAAGAATGGCTGCGGGAATCTGCTGCTTTCCAGCGGGGTCTGCGTTCTGATACCGAATTCCAGCTGAATTCCCGGGCATGGAGTTACCTAGGCAGTCTGTCCCGTCAGGACAACCGCAGTCTGTTGGCGGTGTACGATCAAGAGGGGCAATCTCTAGCCTCCACCATGCCCGCCACCCTTTCCCAGAACGAATTGGCACAGGTGGTGCCAGGCGGTGAAGGAACACAGATCCGTCTTCTCACCGCCGTGGATGGGACCCGGTATCTGGTGTGCAGCGGGCTGATCGTCTGCCCGGAACAATGCCTGACCTTTGTAAGCGCCCAAAGCCTGAGCGGTCTTTTTGCTGACCGTGCGCTGCGTCTGCGGGACGCCGTGTTGGGACAAACGTTGGCATTGGCCGTCGCTGCTCTATTAGCGCTGCTGTTTTGCCGCCGGATGGTGCGTCCGCTGGAACAACTGAATGCCGCCAGTCAGGAGATTGCCGCCGGAGCCTACGACCGGCGCACAGCCCTACCCGGCAGCGACGAAATCGCCGGGTTGAGCCGCAGTTTTGACGAAATGGCTGCCGCCGTGCAGGACAAAGTCAACGCCTTGCAAGCGCACGTACAGCAGCGGGAGGACTTCATTGCAGCTTTTACTCACGAGTTGAGAACGCCCATGACCAGTATACTGGGCTACGCTGATTTGCTGCGCGGTGCCGAAGTCCCTGCCGCCACCCGGCAGAAAGCCGCCGATTTTATCTATCACGAAAGCAAGCGTCTGGAATCCTTGAGCGGGCGCTTGATGGAGCTCATGCAGCTAAACGGAAACGACTTGCCCTCGCTGGAGCCTGTACAGCTGGACGGAATTTTCCGGCAGTTGACCCGCGCTTTACCCCACAGCCCGCCGCTCCTAACGGTACCGGACTGCCACTTGACGGTGCTGGCGCAGCGGGAACTGCTGTGTGACCTTTTGTACAATCTGGTGTTGAACGCCCGCCATGCCACCCCGCCGGAAGGCACTATTACGTTGGAAGTTTCCGAACAGCCGGATGGGGTGGCGCTTACGGTACGGGACACCGGCTGCGGCATTCCGGCCGAGGATCTCCCCCACATTACCGAACCTTTTTATATGGTGGACAAGTCCCGCGCCCGGCAGCAAGGTGGCAGCGGCATGGGCTTAGCCCTGTGCGAACGCATTGCAATACTGCACGGCACCCACCTAACTTTTGAGAGCACCCCCGGCACCGGGACCGCCGTGACCTTTACCCTGCCCAAACCCAAGGAGGCTGACCATGAAACTGCGTGAACGCTGGCTGCCGTTATGCGGCACCGCCTTGCTGATAATTGTTTGTATGAGCCTGCCCTTTGTATGGTTTGCCGTCCGGGACCGTCAGTTGGACAGCGCCCATTGGGACATCCCCGCCGACAGCAATTTTTTAAGCGCCGCCGGGCGTGAGAACGCTGTGGCTCGAGAACTATATTACTGGCGGCAGCAACCCACCGAAACAACCAACGCTCATCCCACTGAACTATCCACCGCGCGGGCAACCGTCGCCCCCTGTCTGGAAGCGCTGCGCGGCGCCAAAGTTTTGCCAGACGCCTACCTAGATGCCGCCGAAGAACTGGTTGCACAAGCCGCCAAATGCTCCGCCAGCAGCGAAACAGTCGGGGCCACCACGTACTATTTTAGTCAAGGGCCAAACAAGCCGTATCTGAACATAACCGTAACCGAATACGGCACCCTGACCGGTCTAAGCGGAGAACTGGGGTTGGCTGATGGGTTTGTATCCGCCGATGTTGCCAAAGCCTACCGCACCATGCTGGGGCTGGACAGCTTTACCGATTGGGAGAACGCCAATCCAAGAGGTCACGGCACGCCCGCCCCCTATTACAGCGCCGAGGCCCAGTTGTATCTAGTGGCCAATATGGATCTTGGGTATTTCAGCGTGAGTGTAACCTCTATGGCGCCTGACACCTACGCCGAATTGTAATTGCATTGTAGAAAAGGAGGATGTCCGGATGAAACGAGTTTTTTCTCTGGCGCTTACCGCCCTGTTACTGGCGGGCTGCACCGCCGCCCCGGCTGCCGGCAGCGAAATTTCCACCACCGTCACCGCTGAAACTGCGGTTGCACAAGCCTCTACTGGAAATGGCGAACCCCTGCGCCTGTTGCAGCACGGTGACGAAAAGCAGTATTACAGACAAGAATCCCTCGGGAAAGATGATTCCATGATTTTGTATCATGTCGTAGACCTGCAGACCGGAGAGGATACCATCCCCTGTGATGTGGAAGGGTGTACCCACGACAGCGAAAGCTGCCCTGCCGTCACCACACAAATCCCGTCCTATCAACCCTTTGTTCTGAACGACAGCACCTTGCTGGTATTGAGCGGCATGAATCATTCCTCTCAGTCTACTTTCATCACACTGATGGACCGCAACTGTCAGAACCGCCGGGTGCTGAAAAAGTTGGAGGGCGTAGATTTGTTCCTTGACCCCAATCACATGTATACCGACGGCGATTTTCTCTATTGCTGTGGCTACGAGAAAAATGCTTCCCTCGGCGCCACGCTCTATACCATTTACCGTATTGACCTATCGGACGGAACAACCACCAATCTGACGCAGCACTTCTACAATTTCCAGTTTATGAGAGGCACCGTGGGCCGCGATCTCGTTTTGTATCAAGAGAATCTCACCTACCCAGATACTTTTGGCGACCCGACGGCAACCGCGTCCTCCCATCCCACCGGCACCAAAAGTCATGTCCTGCTGAACGTTGACACCGGCGAAGTTCGGGACTTTTGCAGTTATTCCTCCGATGACTACGTTCTGGACCGGCTGTATTTCTATGTCATAGCCGGCCAGTATTACTGGATCGACAGCACCGCCGGCACGCTTTCCACCGTGGACCCCACCACAGGGGAAAGCCGTCTACTCACCGACCAACTCCCCATCACCGAACCGGACGCTCTTTCCGCCGAATACCAGTACCAGATGGAGGCCAATCTCAACGGCTGGCTGGTCTTCTACGATTTGCCGCTTCTCGTCAACGCAGAGACCGGTGAAGTCCGCCAACGGGCCGACCTGCCGGAAAATCTCTGGAACGGGTACGGTCACCAACCGCAAATCTTCTTGCAGTTGAAAGACCGTCTATTGGTGGATTGCCGGTACGAGCCGTATACGCGAACCGACCTTTCCGATGACGGCACACCGTTTACCACACAGAGCGACCAGATGTATTTGGGGCTGATCTCTATTGACGACTTCCTCAACGGCGTCCCCAACTATACCGAAGTCTGCAAAGGACCTGCCTGAGTTTTGCAAAAAGGAGTTTGTATGAAACGCGTTTTTTCCCTGACGTTGGCTGCCCTGCTGCTGGCCGGCTGCACGGCCGCACCTGCCAGCGGCAGTACCAGCTCCACCACCCTCACCGCTGAAACCTCTGCCACACAAGAGCCAGCGCTTTCCACCCCCGCCCCCGCGCAACCGCTGCGCCCCCTGCGTGTTGGGGATGAGCGGCAATATTACATGACTGAAATGTTGAGCGGTGGTCTGATCCGGTACCGGGTGGCCGACCTGACGACCCATCAAACGGCCGTTCCCTGCACGATAGAAGGCTGTTCCCACGACACCGCAGATTGCCCCGCCACCTTCCGCCGGGGCGAGTGCGACGGGGTCTATGTATTGGACGATAACACGCTGGTAGCCTTCACCAACAACCATTTTCCCGAAACGAAGGACAGCGATGTAGTGCTTTTGGACCGCAACTGTCAAAATCGCCGGGTAGTAGCTACCGTCACCGACGCCACCTTTGATGCGCTGGGCTATGACAACACCACCGCCCCCTATACCGATGGGACCTATCTCTACTGCTTGGGACACCATGGTGGATATGACGGGCAGACTGCCCTATTCCGCATCGATCCCAGCACCAGCGAAACCGTGGATTTGCTGGAGAACACAGACATCCCCATCGACATGCTGCTGGGCGCTGTCGGCTCAAAATTTGTTCTGATCCAGTTTGAGCAAGAAGCCCCGCCGGATAACAGTGAAGGGTTCACCAGCGCTTCCACCCAGCAAATCGTACACTGGCTGTTTGATCCAGCCGCCGGTGCGTTGCAGCAGCTAGCTTCCTACGATACACCGCGTGGGATTTTGGACAGTCACACGGCCGAAATCTTGGAGGGAACTTATTATCAAGTAGACTGGACCGCGGGCACCGCCAGCACACTGGACCCGGAAACCGGTGAAGCGCACCGCTTTGCAGAAAACATTCCCACCGAGTACCGGGAAGGACATCACTGGATCGATGACAAAGTGGGAGATTGGCTGGTTTTTTCTTACCCTATGGTCATGATCAACGTCAAGACCGGCGAGGTGCGGGAACACCCCGCTCTGCTCGACAATTACTGGAACGGCGGCGGACACCAGCCGCGCATCTATCTGAATCTGGGGGACACCCTGCTGGTAGATTGCCGATACGAACCTTATACCCGTACCGACGTAGGCCCGGACGGCGTCCCCATGACTGTGGAGACAAGTCAAGGATACTTGGGTCTGATTTCTGCTGAGGATTTTCTGAATGGTGTCCCCAATTATACGGAAGTCGGCGTTATAGCCGGATGATCTATGCTGTAAGAAACGAGAAGGAGTTTGTATGAAACGACTTTGTTCCCTAACACTGGCTGTTCTGCTGCTGACGGGCTGCACCGCTGCCCCAACGGACAGCAGCGCCAGTTCTGCCGCCGCCACTGCTGTCCCCACTACCGCACCGGAACCTCCGGCAGCCGCTCCTGCCGCTGACCTGCGCCCGCTATGGCTGGGTGATGAAAAACAATATTACATGAACGAGATGGTCACCGGAGAACTGATCCGGTACCGGGTCGCCGACCTTGTCAGCCATAGGACCGATGTTCCCTGCAATATAGATGGCTGCCCCCACGACAGCGAAAGCTGTCCGGCGGTTTTCCGCCGGGGCGAATGTGACCGGGTGTTTGTGCTGGACGAAGATACACTGGTCGCGTTCACCAACAACCAATTTCCCGAAACCGAAGACAGTCAGGTTATTTTGCTGGACCGCGATTGCCAAAACCGCCGGGTGGCAGCCACAATACCGAACAGTTGTTTCTTGTCCATGATGGGCGGCGACGCTTTTTTCCTCCCCTTACACCGATGAACAATCCCTGTACTGCTTCGGCTATACCAATGCCTCCAACGGTGAAAGCGCCCTATTCCGCATCGAGCTGGAAAATGGCACCGTCACCAATCTATTGGAAAACGCACCGGCGCAGGACCTGCAATTTTTAGGCGTTGTAGAGAATTTGTTCGTGTTCTCTCAGTCCGATGTAACCTATCCGGAGCCCACCGGTGACCTGACCGCAGATGCCTTGGCCTCCCCCACAGGCACCACCACCCACTGGCTTTTTGATCCCTACACTGGTGAATGGAAGGTGTTTCAGACCTACTCCTCCGATGAATGGAATCTCGACTTGCTGGACATCCGTATTGTGGACGGACAATACTATGTGGTGGACCGTACCACAGGGACCCTTTATACGGTGGATCCCACAACCGGTGAAAAGCGCGAAATCACCAACCAACTTCCCACAGCTGACCGCAATGACTATTCCGCCCATTATTGGGTCGCAGCGAAGCTCAACGATTGGCTGGTATTCGACGACCTTGTATTATAGAGTAGTAGTTATTAGAGCCCCTCTCCAAGGGCTGTGCTACAC
>NZ_CALADU010000291.1 GCF_937890665.1 uncultured Subdoligranulum sp. | reverse complement strand
CGCCACTTTGGGGCTGCGGCGCATACTGATGAGCTGGAAGCTGGACAGCTCGACTACGGCCACCGCATCCGGTGTTACATCAGCCAACTGGGGCAGCAGGGCAGCGCCAATGTTGCCGCCGAGGAAGACCTTGCGCCCCGCCGCTTCCATCATCTTGGCGATCAGGGTCGTAGTAGTGGTCTTTCCGTCCGAACCGGTAACGGCAATGATCTCGCAGGGGCAGAACTCGAAGAAGAGCTCCACTTCGCTGGTCACCATCGTACCGGCCTTGAGAGCAGCCTGCAGTTCCGGCTTGTAGTATTCATACCCCGGTGTACGCATAATAATGTCCTGACCCGCGAATCCGTCGGTATAGTGTTCGCCAAGGCTCAGGTTCACCTGCAAACGGCGCAGTGTGTCGGCGTATTCTCCGAAGTCTTCGATGGATTTTTTCTGGTCGCACAGCGTGACCTGCGCACCCAGCTCCACAAATTGTTCAATGCAGCGCTTATGGCTGACGCCGGCGCCGATAAAGGCAACTTTCTTGCCGCGGATCAATTCCTGCAACTGTTCCATGGGCAGCATGATGCATCTCTCCCCTGCTGTTGATTTGTATCTTTCTTATTATACTCAAGGACTGGCCCCACTGCAACAAAATCGGCCCGCCTGCGCGGGCCGAAAATGGTATGGCTTATTCCTGACCGCCCATGGGGATACCGTGTTTATCCAACAGAGCACGGATCTTGGTCATCGGGTCGATAATGCTGGAAACGCTCTTATCATGGTTGATGGCGGAAATGAAGTAGGCGGTGTACTTGGAAACGTCTACATCATAGTACCACTCACGCTCCAGCAGTTCGGGTTTGCGGTAGGTCAGGTTGGTGCCCAACACAGCCTTGAGAATGCCGTCGTTGTAAGCCTTGTCGAACTTCTCCAGACCGGCAGTGAAGAGCGGGAAGGTCGCGCAGGTGAAGATGTTGCGGGCACCGCGCATCTTCAGCTCGTAGGCAATGTCCAGCATGGACTCACCGGAGGCGATGATATCGTCGGCGATGAAAACATCCTTGTCCTTGACGCTCTCGCCCAGATATTCATGGGCCACGATGGGGTTGCGGCCATTGACCACACGGCTGTAATCCCGGCGCTTGTAGAACATACCAAGGTTGCAGCCCAACACGCTGGAATAGTACATGTTGCGGTTCATGGCACCCTCATCGGGAGAAACGATCATGAATTGATCCTTATGGAAGCTCACATCGGGCACATGGTGCAGCAGGCACTTGAGCACCTGATAGGTGGGCATAACGTTGTCAAAGCTCATGGTGGGCACAGCGTTCATAACCCGGGGGTCATGGGCATCAAAGGTGATGATGTTCTTGACACCCACCGAGCGAAGCTGCTGCAGGGAGAAAGCGCAGTCCAGACTCTCGCGGCTGACGCGGCGATGCTGACGGCCGCCGTACAGGCTGGGCATGATGACGCTGATGCGGTGGGCACGGCCCGAAACCGCCTGAATCAGACGCATCAGGTTCTGGAAGTGGTCGTCGGGAGAGAGATGATTCTCATACCCAAACAACTGATAGGTAACACTGTAATTGCCCGGATCCACAAAAATGAACAGGTCATCGCCACGGGTAGAGGCCTTCACCAGACCTTTGGCGTCACCGGACTGAAAACGCGGGCAATCCGAAGGAATAATGAACGACTCGACGTCCATGCCGACCTCCTGCGCCCAGCGGACCAAATGTCCGTCCACCAGTTTGCAGAGTTCTTCGGCACCGGGACAAGCGATCAGTCCCAAATCAGCGATTGCATCCTCTTTGGCAAAGAAATCGCGCGGGCCAAGATTTTGTTCAGCCATACGTGTTTGCTCCTTACTTCCATTCTATAATTCGTAACAATAAGTTCCAATGGGCACACAACCCCATTTATTAGTATTGTAGCACACAGACGGGATAAAATCAGCCCTATGACGCAAGTTTTTCGTCATTTTTCGCATTTTCTGCGTTTTAAATATGAATACTTCGACCGCCTGTGACATTTTCTGTCGGATTTTACAAAAAATTTTCATTTTCCGTAAATTCCCGATTTGTAGCAGTCCGATGCCATGGATAGTTACGAAATAAGAGCAAAAAAACAGCGCTTGCCTTGCGGCAAGCGCTGTTTTGTAGATCCAGTCGATTAGACCAGCTCGATGATCGCCATCTCGGCGGCATCGCCGCGGCGGGGGCCGATCTTGTAGATACGGGTATAACCGCCGTTACGGTCGGCATACTTGGGGCCGTACTCATCGATGACCTTCTTGGCGATATCCTCCTTGGTGATGTAGGAGAAAACCTGACGCTTCGCGTGCAGATCTTCCTGCTTGCCAAGGGTGACCATCTTCTCCGCCATGGAACGAACTTCCTTGGCGCGGGTAACGGTGGTCTCG
>NZ_CALADU010000290.1 GCF_937890665.1 uncultured Subdoligranulum sp. | reverse complement strand
ACCTCCGGCAGCTATCTGCTGATGTCCAGCCTGGATATCTCCCGGCGCAACCTGGCGCTGCGGGGCCGGCAGGTGTTCCACCAGGTGGCGGACATGGCCGAGTATGCCCGGGAAGAGATCAACGCCGTAGGCGGCTACTACGCCTTTGGCAAGGAGCTTTGCAACGGCAACTCGGTGTTCGACTTTGACACCACCAAGCTCAGCATCCACACCCTGGACATCGGCCTGGCGGGCATTGAGGTCTATGACATCCTGCGGGATGAATACGACATCCAGATCGAGTTCGGCGACATCGGCAACATCCTGGCGTATCTGTCCATCGGCGCGCTGGCCGAGATCAAGCGCCGCTACCAGACCGACGGCACCGGCCTGCTGAGCCAGGAATACATCGATCCGGTGGTGGTGGCCAGCCCCCAGGAGGCGTTCTACGCCGACAAGGTCAGCCTGCCCCTGCGCCAGGCCGAGGGCCGTGTGTGCAGCGAGTTCGTCATGTGCTATCCCCCGGGCATCCCCATCCTGGCCCCAGGCGAGCGCATCACCCCCCAGATCCTGGATTATATCGAGTACGCCAAGGCCAAGGGCTGCAGCATGACCGGCCCCGAAGACCCCGAGATCCTGCGGCTGAACGTGCTGGCGTGACCCCCCCTCTTATAAAACACCTCACCCCACTATAAGGAGGTATCCACCATGGAAATGTGGTTTTCTGAGTTTCATACCCCGGATGTCAAGCACAGCATCCGGGTGAACCGGCAGCTCTATTCCAAGCAGAGCGACTACCAGCGCATCGACATCTTCGAAACGCCGGAGTTTGGCCGGGTCCTGACCTTGGACGGCAACGTCATGCTGACCGAGCGGGACGAGTTCATCTATGACGAGATGATCACCCATGTACCCATGTCGGTCCATCGGCAGGCCAAGGATATTCTGGTCATCGGCGCCGGGGACGGCGGCGTGGTGCGGGAACTGACCCGCTATGACCGGGTGGAGCGCATCGACTTGGTGGAGATGGACCCCATGGTGGTGGAGGCCTGCCGGGCCTACCTGCCGGGCAATGCCTGCCGTATGGACGACCGCCGGGTCCATATCTACTTTGAAAACGCCCTCAAGTTCATCCGCCGCTGCGAGGATGAGTACGACCTGATCATCGTGGACTCCTCCGACCCCTTCGGCCCGTCGGAAGGACTCTTCACCCGGGAATTTTACGGCAACTGCTTCAACGCCCTGAAAGAGGACGGCATCATGGTCAACCAGCAGGGCAGCCCCTTCTATGCCGAGGACGCCAACGCCATGCAGCGCAGCCATAAGCGGATCGCCAGCACCTTCCCCATCAGCAAGGTGTATCAGGCCCACATCCCCACCTTTGCGGCGGGCTACTGGCTGTTCGGTTTTGCCAGCAAAACCTATCATCCCATCGATGATCTGGACGCCGCGGCGTGGAACGCGCTGAATATGCGCACCCGGTACTACACCACGCGGCTGCATGTGGGGGCCTTTTATCTGCCGGCCTTCTTGGAAGAAATGCTGCGGGAAGTGGAGGATCGCTAATGCTGCCACGGAATGTTGAAACCTTTATCGGGTGCGACAGTGCCTACCGCACGGCCCAAATCGTGCTGTACGGCGCACCCTACGACTCCACCACCAGTTACCGTCCCGGCGCCCGGTTCGGTCCGGCGGCCATCCGGCACGAAAGCTACGGCATCGAAACGTACAGCCCCTACCAGAACACCGACCTGACGGATTGCGAGATCTTTGACAGCGGCGACTTGGAACTCTGCTTCGGCAGCAGCGAAAGCGCGCTGGTGGATATCGAATCCCGGGCGGCGGAAATTTTGCGGGACGGCAAGTTCCCGCTGCTGCTGGGCGGCGAGCATCTCGTCACGCTGGGGGCGGTACGGGCGGTGGCGGCCCGCTACCCGGAACTGCACATCGTCCACTTTGACGCCCACGCCGACCTGCGGGACGACTATCTGGGCGCCCAGCTCAGCCACGCTTGTGTGCTGCGCCGCTGCCACGACCTTGTGGGCGACGGGCGCATCCACCAGTTCTGCATCCGCAGCGGCGACCGGGAGGAATTTTCCTTCGCCGCCGCCCACACCGATATGCACAAGTTCGACTTTTCCGGGCTGGAAGCGCTGACCCAGTGGCTCTGCGATACCAAGGTGCCGGTCTATCTGACCATCGATCTGGACTGCCTTGACCCGTCGGCCTTCCCCGGCACCGGCACGCCGGAAGCGGGGGGCGTCAGCTTTTTGCAGTTGCTGGACGCCATCCGCACCGTGACCCGGGCCAACATCGTGGGCGCCGACCTGAACGAGCTGGCCCCCATGCTGGATACCAGCGGGGTGTCCACCGCCACCGCCTGCAAGACCCTGCGGGAGCTGCTGCTGGCGCTGGTATATAATCGTCCTAACGTATAAAAGAGTATTTGTTTGGCGTTTCTTCGGTTCCTTCCTTGCAAAGAAGGAACAACAAATCGTACAAAAAGGAGTCATCACCATGAGCAAAGTTCTTGTTATCGGCTGCGGCGGCGTTGCCAGTGTCGCCATCCACAAGTGCTGCCAAGTCAGCGATGTTTTCACCGAGCTGTGCATTGCCAGCCGCACCAAGTCCAAGTGTGACGCCTTGGCCGAAAAGCTCGCCCCCACCACCAAGACCAAAATCACCACCGCTCAGGTGGACGCCGACGATGTTGACCAGCTCATTGCGCTGATCAAGAGCTACCAGCCCGATCTGGTCATGAACATCGCCCTGCCCTATCAGGACCTGACCATCATGGACGCCTGCCTTGCCTGCGGCGTCAACTATATGGACACCGCCAACTACGAGCCGGAAAATACCGACGACCCCGAATGGCGCGCCATCTACGAGAAGCGCTGCAAGGAAGCGGGCTTCTCGGCCTACTTCGACTATTCTTGGCAATGGGCTTACAAGAAAAAGTTCGAGGAAGCCGGCCTGACCGCCCTGCTGGGCTGCGGCTTTGACCCGGGCGTGACCCAGGCCTACTGCGCCTACGCCGCCAAGCATGAGTTCGACACCATCGACACCATCGACATTCTGGACTGCAACGGCGGCGACCACGGCTATGCCTTCGCCACCAACTTCAACCCCGAGATCAACCTGCGGGAAGTCAGCGCCCCCGGCAGCTACATGGAGAACGGCCACTGGGTGGAGATCCCGGCCATGAGCATCAAGCGGGAATACGACTTCGATCAGGTGGGCAAAAAGGATATGTACCTGCTCCACCACGAGGAGATCGAGTCCTTGGGCAAAAACTTCCCCGATGTCAAGCGCATCCGGTTCTTCATGACCTTCGGTCAGAGCTACCTCGACCATATGCGCTGTCTGGAGGATGTGGGCATGCTGTCCACCACCCCCATCGAGTACAACGGCCAGCAGATTGTGCCCATCCAGTTCCTCAAGGCGCTGCTGCCCGACCCGGCCAGTC
>NZ_CALADU010000289.1 GCF_937890665.1 uncultured Subdoligranulum sp. | reverse complement strand
CCAATCCCCCTGCTACTGATTTCAGTTGCAGGGGGATTTTTTATGCCTACTTTTTGTTCAAAAGGCGATTTTGGGCCCGGAAAATCTGGATTTTCTGAAAATGTACCCGGTTTTTCGTATACATTTTTGGGCACAAAACGCCTCTTGCAAGCCTTATTTTTACCAAGAAAGGAAGCGTATTGTCATGGCAGAAAACCAAGTCCAAAACGCACCGGCTGAAAAAGTAATTACTCTTTCAGCCAGTCTGCTGGAACCCTTTCAGGAACACCCCTTCCGGGTGGCCAGCGGCGAGGAGATGGAACAACTGAAGGAAAGCATCCGGGAGTACGGTGTCCTCTCACCGCTGCTGGTCCGACCCCGTGGGGATGGCCGCTACGAGATTGTCAGCGGACACCGCCGCAAGGCCGCCTGCGAGGCTCTGGGCATCACCGAACTGCCGGTGCTAGTCCGGAATATGACTGACGATGAGGCGGTGATCCTGATGGTGGACAGCAACATCCAGCGGGAGCATATCCTGCCCAGCGAAAAGGCGTTTGCCTATAAGATGAAGATGGAAGCCATAAAACATCAGGGCAAAAGGCCCGAGCAGACTTCGGCCCAACTTGGGCCGAGGTTGAGCAGTGAAATAGTAGGACAAGCGGCTGGTGATAGCCGGAATCAAGTAAAGCGATATATCCGTTTGACCTACCTGATCCCTTCCATCCTCCAGATGGTGGACGACTACCAGATTGCCTTCAATCCGGCAGTAGAGATCTCCTACCTGACCGAGGAACACCAGCGTATGCTCAAAGAGGAGATGGACGCCTGTCAGGCCACACCGTCCCTCACCCAGTCCCGTACCCTCAAACAGATGAGCCAGGCGGGAACGCTGACCCGTGAATACCTGCATCATCTGCTCACCGAGGAGAAGCCCAACCAGCGGCAGAAATTCTTCCTCAATCAGGAGGACGTGCAGCGGTATTTCCCCAAACACTACACCCCGCAGCAGATGCAGCAGGTCATTCTCCATCTGCTCCACACCTGGCAGCACAAACGCGGCTACAACAAGGAAACTCAGGAACGCTGAAGGAGGCACACCATGAAACTGACTTACACCGAGATCAACGGCTATCTGATTCCCGATCTGATCCTTCCCGAAACCGACACCCGGCCCATCGGCAAATACGGCGAACTGCGGCGGCAGTTCCTGCAGGAGCACCGCCCCGACCTGTTTGACCTCATGCTTCTGGAAGGTACGCTGCACAGCCATCTGGCCGATGTGGACGCCGAAGTCCGGCAGATGGTGGAAGATACCATCGCCCGGATGGCCCGCCAGCAGGGCGTGGATGAAGCCCTCAAACGGGCCGATCCGCTGGCCTGGGCAGGGCGCATGAATGCAATCAAGAATGCAGCCGAGGAAGCGGTCCTGCCGGACCTTCTGTACGGGGACGCGCTGGAGTGATTCCTTTTCAGTCCGTACAAAAACACCTGTCCGCAGGGGTAACGAGCACTGGCTTTGTATAGCTTTTGCAAGCCATACGCCGCCCCAGCGCAGGACGCTGGCAAGGGGCGCAGCCCCTATGAACCCCGAAAATCCAACAACGCAACAATGCAAAGACCGAGCAGTAATGCCCGGTCTTTTGCTATATGGAGGTGAAATTATGTTGACTCGAAACGTGCAAATGAACATCCGGGTAACAGCGGAAGAAAAGAAGTTGTTTGAACTGGCGGCCGCCCGATGCGGGCTGACACTCTCCCAATACATCCGCATGCGGCTGCACAACCAGATGCCCCGTCAACTGCCCAACGCTGACTACCGGCAGGTGCTGGATGCTCTTACCGCCCTTTACCAAAAGGACAACACACCGGAGGTGCAGCGTGAGATTCTGGAAACGCTGCTGACCGTACAGCGAGCGGTTACAGTGCCGCAGAAGGAGGAGTGAGAAGAGATGGCTGTCACCAAGATCTGGCCCGTGAAAGGGCGTCTGGATGCGGTTATACGCTATGCCGGAAATGAGGGAAAGACCCGCCTGCCGGACCTGACCGGTCTGTCTGCGGGCAAGGACAACCTGAACGACGTGCTGCAATATGCCGCCAATGACGCCAAAACCACCCGGGAAAGCCAGCTGTTTGTCAGCGGTGTCAACTGTGTGCCGGAGATTGCCCGCCAGCAGATGGAGCTGACCAAACAGCAATTCGGCAAGGCCGGGGGTACGGTGGCCTTCCACGCCTACCAGAGTTTCCGCCCCGGCGAAGTCACGCCGGAGCAGTGTCACGCCATCGGGGTGGAACTGGCCAAACGGGTGTGGGGTGACCGCTTTCAGGTGCTGGTGGCCACCCACCTGAACACCGACTGCTGTCACAACCATTTCGTCATCAACTCGGTATCCTTCATGGACGGCAAGAGGTACAACGACTGCAAAAAGACCTACCGTGCCCTGCAGGACGCTTCGGATGAACTGTGCCGGGAGCAGGGGCTTTCGGTGGTAGACAAAAAGGATGCCCACCGGGTGCCCCGTAACCTCTACCTGGCCGAAAAAGCCGGAGAGCCTACTCGGTATAACGTCATGCGCCAGGATATTGATCTGGCTATCTTGCGCAGCGAGACACCCCGAGATCTGCCCCGCATCCTGCGAAAGATGGGCTATGAGGTGGACTTCAATCCCAACCACAAATACCCAACCATCAAACTGCCCCATGACCGCCGTGCCGTGCGCTTCAAGACGTTGGGAGAGGAGTACACCCCGCAGGCAATGACCCAGCGCATCCAGCAGAATCAAATGATGGGGATTTTCAAACGCATGGAGATCTACAACAAGCGTTACCCGCCGGTGCATCCCCATTACCAGAAGCTGCGTCAAGACTTCCGCAAGGCCATCATGGAGGCGTTCGGTATCTACCGCACCTACCTGTATTACTGCTACCTGCTGGGCAAGCTGCCTACCACAACACCCAACTACCGCCCGCCTCACCCGGCCATGCGGGAGGATTACCGCCGCTGGGCAGAAATTGAAAAGCAGCTGCATCTTCTGGAACTGCATTCCCTGAATACCGCAGAGGACGTAGCTGCTTTTACATCGGAGCAGGAGCAGAAACTGACCGATCTGGAGGCCCGGCGCACCAAGTGCCGCAACCGTCTGCGCCGCTGCCGCGACCCGACCGAGTGTGAGGCTCTCCACACGGAAAAGGATGAACTGACCAAACAGATCACTGAAACAAGAAAGGAGCTGAAAACTGCCCAGCAAATCCCTTCCCGTGTCAAACGTATGCGGGAGAACATCCAGCTGTTGAACGACCGGGAGCAGCAGCGTGCCGCCCACCGGAAAGAACGATAACCAACCAATCACAGAAAGGACAAAGACTATGAATCCCTACGGCATTTTGACCTCTTATGAAGAACGCATGAAAGCCAACCTGCAGCGGTACCAGCGCCCCGAGAAGGCGGGGACTTTCCGCTTGCGCCTTGATTACCGCACTTGGGGTAAGCACATGTGCCTGTTCTGCTACTTCACCAATCTGGACACCGGCGAGAAGATTCGCCTGGCCTGCTGGCGCGGTGCCGGGGAACGCTATGCGCCTCGCAAAAGCACCATTGACTTCGCCAAGGTCCGTGACCGTACCCTCTGGCACTGCACCCTGACCGCCAATGCATACGGCGACATCAACTGGACGGACGCGGAACCGCTGTAAAAAGATCAATGACTACCTTTTCGGGCTAAGATCGGTTTCAAAACCTTCCAAAAATCAGAAACATATTTTTGAACTTGCTTTACATCTGTGTGGATGCCATCTGGGGCTGTAAAGGTATGAAAGTAAAATGAATCTCTACACGCTGTTCGCAAAGTTACCTTTCCCGTGGAAAGATAATTATCTACGAGCTTTCTGGAGGAATCTAAAACAGCCCGGAACATTTCTTTTTCCAAATGGATATTTTCTTTCTTCAGCCAATCCGATAACTGTTCATAGACGAAATTGTTTTCTAAATGAACACTGTTGGTACCTTGATTAGATAAGTTGCTTTGACTGTTGCAATCAGTATTGGACAACAACTCTAACATACTAAATTCTCCTTTTTGAACCGATTGGACACTTGAAATGATTAATGACATCTAAATTATATCATGTGATTACAATGTTCATATAAACCACAGCCCCCACAGAACAAATAAGGCTGCCAGTTCACACTGGCAGCCTTACGGTTCAAGATTTTCTTCCTCAAACATGGAAGAATTAAAAAACTCACTGACGTTCAAATTCATGCCCTGACACAGTTCATGGATGATGCGCAGTTTTACGGAGTCGTACATACAGTTTACAACGTTGCCAATGGTAGACTTAGGAACGCCGCTTTTCATAGATAACTGATATTGGGTCATACCTCGCTCTTTCAGCAATTCCTGAAGTCGCTGGCTGACCGCTTCATTCAGTTTCATGTGACCACCGTCCCTTTTGCTGTACTACCACAATTATAGGAGTATGGAACGGCAAAATAGTCCCTGTAACTGTACTATTTCGAGCTATTATGATATGATGAAAACAGTACAGGGAGGTGGACTAGTTGAAAAGTTGTACGTTCTTTGGCCATCGGGATTGTCCAGAAAGCATCAAACCGAAAATTCACGCGGCGGTGGTGGATTTGATCGAAAATCACGGAGTAACCATGTTCTATGTTGGTAATCAGGGCAATTTTGACCGTATGGTGCGTTCTGTTCTGAAAGAAGTAACAACGGCGTATCCAGAGGTTGGATACGCCGTTGCGCTTGCTTATATGCCCTCTGGCAAGTCCCCAAATTTTCTAGAGGATTTTTCCGATACTATTTTGCCAGAAGGCATAGAAAAGGTCCCCAAACGTTTTGCTATTTTCTGGCGCAATATGTGGATGGTCAACCACACGGATTTTGTGGTACTTTATGTAACACGAGAGTACGGAGGGGCATTTCGCTTTTCGAGTATAGCTAAAAAGAAAGGGAAAACAACAATAACGCTAGAAACTAGTTCTGGTTCTATGAATAAGTAGTTTTATGGGATCATTTTGTCTACGTTAGTTTATAACATAAAGCAATTACGTTATAGCGAACAACCATAGAACTTATGTATATTTTATCCATTATGACAGAAAACTGGATTGTAAATTTGTGCTCAGTGCAATATAATAAACTTGGTATATTAAATTAATAATTGGACAACTAAACCCTTTTGCAAACAAGAATTTAAGAGAACCTAACATTTCTATCAGAAATACTTTTATCATGTAAACAGATGGTATGAATATACTAGAAGAATGAGCCTATGTATAAGCACTATTAGGGTTCACCTAAAATAGCCCCAAAGAGGCCAGAAGAAATAGCCAAATCTG
>NZ_CALADU010000288.1 GCF_937890665.1 uncultured Subdoligranulum sp. | reverse complement strand
TTTCAAAACTTCGGTTATTCCCTTACAAAACACATGGCAAACGGCACTTGCAGGGGCCACGGGCACCTTTTATAATAAGGGCAAGATCAAGGCGACCGGCCTTTCCCCGCAGCCAGTTTGCACACGATAAGGAGCGTTTTTATTATGGCAGGTTTGGTATATGACAAACAACAGGTCGAGCGGGCGGTGGACGCCATTGTGGAGCGTACCATGCGCATGGATATGACCTGGGACTGGCCTTGCGGCGTAGCCTATTACGGCATCTGCGAAGCCTATGAAGTGACCAAGAACGAACGGTACTTGCAGTTGGTCAAGGACCGGGTGGACGAATACATCCAGCTGGGGCTCCCCAGTTGGACGGTGAACACCTGTTCCATGGGCCACTGCCTGATCACCCTGTACGAACATACCGGCGACGAGCGTTATCTGGATATTGCCAAAAGCAAAGTGGATTACCTGGAGAAGGAAGCTCTTCGCTTTGGGGACAATGTACTACAGCATACCGTTTCCGTAAACAACGACTTCCCCGAACAGGCATGGGCCGATACCCTGTTCATGGCGGCTTTCTTCCTGCTGCGCATGGGCGTGCTGCTGAAAGACCAGACCCTCATTGACGATGCCCTGAACCAGTACTACTGGCACATCAAATATTTGCAGGACCCTGCTACCGGGTTGTATTACCACGGTTACAACAACATCACTGGGGACCATATGTCCGGCATGTTTTGGGGCCGCGCCAACGCCTGGGCCGCCTATACCATGTCCCAGGTGGGCCGCCGTCTGCCGGAATGCTATCTGTACCCCAAATTCCTGGATGTGGTGGGCAGCCTGAATGAACAGCTGGCCGCGCTGAAACTCTACCAGACGGATGCCGGGCTGTGGCGCACCATCATCGACGATCCCGAAAGTTATGAGGAGATCAGCGCCAGCGCCGGTATTGCCGCAGCCATGATCGCCAAGGGCAATCCGCTGCACATCAAGTATATCAACAAGTCCATTCCCGGCCTGCTGGCCAACGTCAGCCCCGACGGCCGTGTGATGAATGTTTCCGGCGGCACCGCCGTCATGAAGGACCGGGAAGGATACCGGGGCATCAGCCGGGACTGGATCCAGGGCTGGGGCCAGGGGTTGGCGCTGGCTTTCTTTGCCGGCGTACTGGATTACGAAAATACCCGCAGCGACGGTGCGCTGTAAGCGGCACTGCGCCTAAAAATCTGCAAGGGAGCGTTCGTCATGGATTTTCACCTGACTGTAGACTGCCTGACCCCGTCGGGCACAGCCCTGTGGCAGGGCCCCGGCAGCAACGGCTTTATCACCGATGCCGTTCAGATGCACTGGCCGGATCTGCAGGTTCCTCTGCATCATGCCGGATGGCAGCCCCTGTGGTGGCTGCACCGGCCCATCAGTGGCCTGCACTGCACCCCCGAAGGGGTGTTTGCCCAGCCTGCCCCCGACCTGACCGCCGCGGATCTGGATGGCCGCGCCCTGCCCCTGTGGTACAAAGCGGCAGTCCCCGCTGAAGGGATGTATACGGGCACTGTCACCCTCTGTGGTACTGGCGGCGAAGCACTGGTCTTTGTGGGGCGCCGCCGTCTTGCCTGGCGCGGCACGCTGGCTGCGGGTACGGTACAGCAGGTACCGTTCACGGTAGACACCGTGCCGCTGATCTCCGAAGGAGACAGTGCACCCTATCTAAATTTGGCGGTAGATGTTTCCCTCGTGGGGGCCGGGCTGCAGCGGTTGGAACTGCAAACAGCGCCCGCCCACACCCGCCGGGTGTTCCTGATGGGGGACTCCACCGTGACCGACCAGAGCGCCGCCGTCCCCTATGCCCCCGGCACCAGCTATGCCGGTTGGGGCGAGATGCTGCCCTGGTTTTTACCGGACGGGTTCTGTGTGTCCAACCATGCACATTCCGGTCTGACCACTGAAAGTTTCACGGCCGAAGGTCACTGGGCCCTGTTGGAACAGCGGCTGCGCCCGGGCGATCTTGTCCTGATGCAGTTCGGCCACAACGACCAAAAGCGCCCCCATCTGGATGCCCGCGGCGGCTACACGCAACGGCTGCGCGAATACCTGACAGCCGTGCGGGCCAAAGGCGCTGTCCCGTTGCTGGTGACGCCGCTGGCTCGAAACAGTTGGACGCCGGAAGGGCTTTATAATGACCTGCTGGCCGATTATGCAGAAGCAATGCAGCACCTTGGGCAGCAGACGCATACCCCCGTGATCGATCTGCACAAATTCACGATGGATCAAATCGTACGTGCCGGGCGGGAGGCCAGCAAACGGTGGTTCTACTCCGGTGATTACACGCACACCAACGACTTCGGCGCGTTCGCAGCGGCCGCTTTTGTGGCGGGGGCCCTGTCCCCTGCACTGGCCGTTCCCACCCTGGAACGCGTCCCCTGGTCCCCTGCCGGGCCCTGCACACCGCTGGCCCCGCCCCCAGGGCTGCCCTCCCCCGAAGGCGATCCCTATGCCGCCTTTGATCATGACGGGCCCCTGACTCGCGGCGACACCGTTCAACTGGTTACGGCAGCACTGCACTTGTTCCCCGTCAACGGCTACTGCAGCCCCTTTGCGGACGTAGTGGGCGAAACGCCCCTGGGTATCGCCGTGCAATGTGCGGTACAGTGCGGCCTGCTGCCGGATAGTTGGGCCTGTGACGGCTGCCTGCACCCGGCCGCCCCTGTGACGCTGGACGAGTTCTTGGCCGTCCTGCTGCCGGGTTACGCCACCCGCTGCCCACTGCCTGACGGTCCCGATCTCATGGCCCGTGCCCGGTCGGCCGGGCTGCTGCCTGAGGGGCCGTTCCCCACTCCTGACACCCCGCTGCGGCGCGATCAGGCAGTCGCGATCTGCCGCCGGGTCCACATTTGACATTCAACAAAATGCCGGTGCCCTGCCCGGCCTGCACCCTGCCCTTTTGCGGCAAGAAAGGTTAGAAATATCATGACGACGCACACCAAAGGCGGCTTTACCCTGCCGGGCGAAGCCGGTTGTGAAGACTTGACCCTGCAACTGGCCCAACGTTGGGGGGCCGATGTCATCCGCGACAGCGACGGCACCCAACTTTCGGACGAAATTCTGAATGCCGGGTATGACATTTATTCCACCATCTGCATCATCCGCGGCCACAATCAATGGGCCAAAGCCCACCCCAACTGCCTGCAGCAGACTTTTTTATCCACCAGTCCGCGCCCGGCTGAGGGCGGCGCGCTGCAAATTTCGTTGCTGGCCGAATTTTTTCACCAGCAGTTCAAAGTCAACGACGGCCCCCGCGCCCTGCCCTACTGGCAGGTGTGGGACCGCACAAGCAACACCCTTCTTTATCCCGATGCCTGGCATTGGGATAAAGACAGCGGCTGTGTCATCATCGACGCCCCCATCCCGTGGCACCTGTACACCGTCAGCTTCCTGGCCTACCGCCTGTGGGAAGAGATCTCCATGTACAACCACGTGACCAACCATTGGGACAGCGAACACCTGATGCCGGTCGATCCCCGCACGCCGGAAGCCCGGGCCTATCTGACCCAATGGCTGCGACAGTGGTGCGAAGATCACCCCCATACCAATGTGGTGCGCTTCACCAGCATGTTTTACAACTTTGTGTGGATCTGGGGCGCAGACACACGCAACCAAAGCCTGTTCACTGACTGGGGCATCTATGACTTTACCGTGTCGGAGCAGGCCCTGGAAGATTTCAAGGCCGAGACCGGCTATGCCCTGACGGCGGAAGATTTCATCAACAAGGGCAACTTGCAGGTGACTCACATGCCCCCCAGCCCCCACAAGCGGGATTACATGGCGTTCACCCAGCGGTTCGTGGCCGGATTTGGCAAAGAGCTGGTAGACCTGGTCCATCAGTACGGCAAGAAAGCCTATGTATTCTACGACGACAGTTGGGTCGGGGTAGAGCCTTATGGCCCTTACTTCTCTCAATTCGGCTTCGACGGCATCATCAAGTGCGTATTCTCCGGCTATGAAGCCCGGATGTGCGCCGGGGTAAAGGCCGATGTGCATGAACTGCGCCTTCACCCCTACCTGTTCCCCGTTGGCCTGGGGGGTGCCCCCACCTTTGCACCCGGCGGCGATCCCACACGGGACGCCCGGGATTACTGGCTGCATGTGCGCCGGGCGCTTCTGCGTGACAAGATCGACCGCATCGGCCTGGGCGGTTACCTGCACCTGCTGAAAGATTATCCCGATTTCGTGGAATATATCGCCAATGTAGCGAATGAGTTTCGCACCTTGCGCGATCTGCACGATACCGGCCGCGTGTATACCATGCCGCTGACCGTGGCGGTGCTGCACAGTTGGGGCAGCCTGCGGCCCTGGACATTGTCTGGCCATTTCCACGAGACCTATATGTTCGATCTGATCCACATCAACGAGGCTTTGGCCGGGTTGCCGGTGAACACCCGCTTTTTGAGCTTTGAGGACGTGCTGGACGGCAAGTTGGAGGGCGTGGATGTCATCATCAACGCCGGACCGGCCGGTACTGCCTGGAGCGGCGGTGATGCCTGGCACAATGCCGATCTGGTAGCCCGGCTGCACCAGTGGGTAGCCGAGGGCGGTGTTTTCCTGGGTGTAAACGAACCTTCGGCCGTGGCCGGGTACGGCGATTACTTCCGCATGGCACGGGTGCTGGGCGTGGACGAGGACACCGGCGCACGTGTCTGCCACGGCCGCTGGCCGGTGAACGTCCACTCCGTGGCCGGCCTGCTGCCGGAGGGCTGCACGGTCAAGAGCCGCAGCGGGCTCTACCTTACGGACGGTGACACGCACGTCCTCGCTGCTTCAGACGGACAGCCGGCCATCGCCGCCCATACTTTCGGCAAAGGCTGCGGTGTGTATATGGGCGGGTTTGCATACAGCCCCGTCAACGCCCGTATGCTGCTGAATCTGTTGCTGTGGGCCACGGGACGTCCCCTGACCTGCGACTATCTGCCCGACATGCCCCAGGTGGAATGCGCCGCCTGGCCTGAAGAAGGCAAACTGGTGCTCATCAACAACGGCGAGACCGACGTGGAAACGACCATCCCCACCCCCAAGGGGGATGTGACCGCCCGCCTTTCCCCCTATCAGACGCTGATTTTGGATCAATAACTTTGATTTTTGGGTGCAGGCCCGCTTTGCCAAGGCCCATCAAAATGGAGGTTTTTTCATGGCCTTTCTCTTCGTCAATGCCAACCGCTCGGTAGGCACCATCAATAAAAACATCTACGGCCAGTTTTCCGAACATCTGGGCCGCTGCATCTACAACGGTCTGCTGGACGAAAACGGCACTTTGCGCCCCGATGTGCTCCACGCCCTGCAGGCCCTGCACATTCCGGTGCTGCGCTGGCCCGGCGGCTGTTTTGCCGATACTTACCACTGGCAAGACGGCATCGGCCCCCAGGCCGGCCGCAAGACCATCGTCAACACCAACTGGGGCGGCGTGACGGAGGACAATTCCTTCGGCACCCACGAGTTCATCGACCTGTGCCGCAAGCTGGGATGTGAACCCTATTTTTCCGGCAACGTAGGCAGCGGCACCGTACAGGAATTTTCCGACTGGGTGGAGTACTGCAACATGGGCGGCGTTTCCCCCATGGCGGATCTTCGCCGCAAAAACGGTGCTGAAGAACCGTTCTATGTGCAGTACTGGGGCATCGGCAACGAAGCATGGGGCTGCGGCGGCAACATGCGGGCGGAATATTATGCCGACCTTTGCCGCCAGTATTCCACCTATCTGCGCAGCTACGACCCGGCCCATCCACTGTACAAAATCGCATCCGGTGCCAACGTGGACGACTACCATTGGACCCGCACGGTGGTAGAGCAGTCCGGGCACGTCATCGATGCCGTGAGCCTGCACTACTACACGATCCCCGGCCCCGACTGGCAGCACAAGGGTTCGGCCACCGAATTTACCCGCGCCGAATACTACACCACCCTGCATAAGACCCTGCGGATGGAAGAGCTGGTGGAAAACCACAGCCGCACCATTCGGCAGTTCGGCAACGGACGGCCTATCGGTCTGGCGGTAGACGAATGGGGCACCTGGTTCGATGTGGAACCGGGTACGAACCCTGGATTCCTTTATCAACAGAACAGTATGCGCGACGCATTGGTGGCAGCTATCAACCTAAACATTTTCAACAATCACTGCGACACCGTTGTGATGGCGAATATTGCCCAGATGGTCAACGTCCTGCAGGCCATGGTACTGACCGAAGGGGACAAAATGTTGCTGACTCCCACCTATCATGTGTTCGCCATGTATGCCCCCCACCAAAACGCCCGCCAACTGGAAAGCTACGCGCAAACCAAAATGCTGGGCCAGGACGAACAGACGGTGCCCGACCTGCACATTTCGGCCAGCTGCCAGGCAGACGGCACGGTGCTGATCACAGTGGCGCACCTGAACGACGCCGCCAGTGCTCCCGTGACCTGCCTGCTGGGCGGCATGAAAGCCTCCGCCGTGCAGGGAATGGTGTTGGCCGGTACGCCGGAAGCACACAATACGTTCGACATGCCGGACCGGGTCCAGCCCCGTCCGTTGGATGTATCTTTGTGCGACGGCGGATTCACCGCCAGTCTGCCCCCGTGCAGTGTTGCCGCTTTTACTGTGATCCCTGCTTAAAGCCAAAGGAGAAAAATTATGGAATACGTTCCCTCTCCACAGCGTTATGACGCGATGCACTATGTTCCCTGTGGCCGCAGCGGCCTGAAACTGCCGGTTTTGTCACTTGGGTTATGGCACAACTTCGGCGACAGCAGCCGTTATGACACCATGCGGGCCATCTGCCGCACAGCGTTTGATAACGGTATCGTTCATTTCGACCTGGCCAACAATTACGGCCCGGAACCCGGCGCGGCGGAACGGAATTTCGGCCGCATTCTGCGGGATGATCTGGGCTCCCACCGCCGGGAACTGGTCATTTCCACTAAAGCCGGTTACAGCATGTGGGATGGCCCCTACGGGGACGGCGGCAGCCGCAAATATCTGCTGAGCAGCCTGGACGACAGCCTTATGCGCATGGGGCTCGATTATGTGGATATTTTTTACCACCACCGCATGGACCCTGACACCCCGCTGGAAGAGACCATGGGCGCACTCGCACAGGCCGTGCGCAGCGGCAAGGCCCTGTACGCAGGACTTTCCAACTATGACGGCCCCACTATGATGAAAGCCGCTTCTATTTTGGACGAACTGCACTGCCCTTTCATCATCAACCAGAACCGCTATTCCATCTTCGACCGTACCATCGAGCGCAACGGCCTGAAAGACGCCGCCGTAGCCAATGGCCGCGGGATCATCGCTTTCAGTCCGCTTGCTCAGGGACTTTTGACAGACCGCTATTTGCATGGTATCCCTGAGGACAGCCGCATATGCACCGACGGCCGCTTTTTGAAAGGCAGCGCCCTGACCCCGGAACGCCTGGCGCAGATCCGTGCCTTGAACGACCTGGCCGCCCGCCGCGGCGAGAGCCTGGCCGCCATGGCCTTGCGATGGATCCGGCGGGATGGAGCCGTTACCAGCGTATTGGTCGGAGCCAGCCGCCCCGAACAGTTGCTGGATGATTTGAATGTGCTGCAAAGCCCGCCCCTGACGCAAGAGGAACTGGCTTTTATTGATGCCAACAGCTGATTCTTTCTGACGCCGAAAAGGCAGGTCCTTCCCGCAGTGTCATGCGCACCGCATGGGCCTGCCTTTTCCGTGCAGAAGTGTCTGCCGGAACAATCCGCAGTATTTCAGCCAGCTTTTCAAGAAAGTGACGGGGCTGACGCCCTCCGATTATCTGCACGGGCAGGCTTGAAGATCCCCTGCCTCCCGCCTAAAGAGGAAAAATGATATGAAACTCAATCACAATACACGTTTGCCACAGGAAGCGGCCGAAAAGCCCCTGGCATATGCCCTGCACGCCCTGCGGCGCGATATGGCCCGGACCCTGTGCGCCACCGACGCCCCCGGCGGAGAGCTCCGTCTGCGCCGTGATCCGGCCCTGCCCCCGGAATGCTTCTGTCTGGATGCGGATGCAAATATCCTGACGCTTTCCGCTGCCGATGTTCTGGGCTTCGTCTACGGCCTGTTCGAGATCAGCCGCCGCTTTTTGGGCGTTCAGCCCTTCTGGTTCTGGAACGACCAGACATTTTCTCCCCGCACGGAAGTCGAAATTCCCGGCGGCTTCCACTATGCCAGCACCCCCGCCCGGGTGCGGTATCGGGGATGGTTCATCAACGACGAGACCCTGCTTTCTCACTGGAAAGTAAACGGCAGCGCCGAGGAGCCGTTCCGCATGGCCTTTGAGGCCCTTTTGCGCTGTGGCGGCAACATGGTCATTCCCGGCACCGGCACCGAGGGGCTCAAGCACCGGCAGACCGCGGCGGACATGGGGCTGATCCTGACCCACCACCACGCCGAACCGCTGGGCGCACCCCTGTTTGTACAGCGCCACCCGGACCTGGAAGCCAAATTCAGCCAGTACTCGGACCTGTTCCGCGCGCTCTGGCAGGAAGGGATCAACGAGCAAAAGGACCTGCGCGTGGTCTGGAACATCGGCTTCCGCGGACAGGGCGACCGACCTTTCTGGGCGGATGACCCGCAGTACGATTCCGCCGAAGCGCGCGGTTCGCTGTTGTCCGCCTTGATCCGGGAACAGTATGACCTTGTAAAGCAGACTGATCCCCAGGCCGTTTGCTGTACCAATCTGTATGGCGAAATGATGGAATTGTACCGCAGCGGCAATTTGGAACTGCCCGATGACGTGATCCGCGTCTGGGCGGACAATGGGTACGGCAAGATGGTCAGCCGCCGCCAGAACAACGAAAATCCCCGCATCCCATCGCTGCCGCAGAACGGGGATGCGGGACGCCACGGCCTTTACTATCATGTTTCTTTTTATGACCTGCAGGCAGCCAGCCATATCACCATGCTGCCCAACAGCGCCGAACTGGTCTGCCGGGAGTTGACGCAGGCGCTGGCGTGCGGCGCGGACGATTATTGGATCATCAACTGTTCCAACATCAAGCCGCACGTCTATCTGCTGGACTATGTGGCGCAGCTTTGGCGCGACGGCACCGCCGATACGGCGCAGCACCGCCGCCAGTATGCCGGGAGCTACTATGGCGGCGAGCAGCCGGACCGTGTGGCCACCGACCTGGCCGCCTATGCGCAGGCGGCGGTAGCCTATGGCCCGCACGAGGACGAACACGCAGGCGACCAGTTTTACAACCATGTGCCGCGCATGCTGATCTCCCAGTTTTTAGACGATCCCCGGCACCCTGCCGAAAGACTGCGCTGGCTGTGCGACCTTCCTTCCCTGCTGGAACAGGTACGTTTCTGTGCCGAAAAATTTGCCACGGCACAAACCGGGTACGAGCAATATCTGCGCCAATGCGAGATGACCGCTGCGCTGCTTTCGGGCGCGCCGCGCCGTCTGTATCAGGACAGCATTTTGTTGCAGGCGCAGTTGTACTCTTACTGGGCAGACGGCGCACTGGACATTTGCCGCGCACTGCAGGCGGGAGCGGATCATGCCTGGAAAGATTGCTTCTATTTTGCCGGGAAGGCAAAACACTGGTATGCCCTCGCCTACCGGGCCATGACCGACCGGGAACACGGTAAATGGGTAAGTTTTTACGCCAACGAATGCCAGACCGATATCCGCCAGACGGCGCAGCTCTGCGGCTACCTGATGAGCTACGCCCGCAACAAGGGCGAGGGGCCGCACTTCCACAGTTGGATGCAGGAATTTGGCGAAAGCGCAGAGGAAAGCCGCGTGCAGCTTTTGCTCAACACCGAAAAGCATCCCACTGACGAAGCGTTATTCGCCCTGATGGAAGCCCGCCGGGGGGAATGAAAAACCATCGGCGCGTACAAATTTCCCTATTTTTCTGGACCGTCCGCGCTGGCAACGCAGGCACTTTTTCCCTCTCCACCACAGCTTATTGCTTGCATCTCATTTTTATCCATCAAATCAAACGTGCTTACACTTACATTGCTTCCCATGACGGTCTCGAAAAGCAAAGGACGAAACGCATAGAAAGGCCCGGCAGGTTCGCCTGCCGGGCCTTTGGTTTTGGGCACCTCCTGCCCCGCCGCGGCATAGCGTGTGGGAAGGAGGTGTTTGTATGTCCAACAATCCCTTGACGAGTCAAATGTTCTCTCACGCTTCGATCTCAACGTAAGAGTCAATCTTCAGCGGCACACCTTCGACAGCAAAGCCGCCATACAGTCATAACCTCGTCTTTACATCTGGCGCATGTACGCAAGGTCCGCCTGGGCGCAGGAAAGGATCACCTCATCCCTCAGCAACGCCACGTCAGGATGCCGCTGATGCAACCAAGAACACAACGGCGCATAATCCATCTGGCCTTTCCCCAAGGCCGCAGGTAGTTGCTTTCCCTTCGGCTGGAAGATCACGTCCTTCACATGAACGGCAGCCAGATGGTCGCCAATGACCTCGCACCATGCAGGCCAGAAACGATCCTGATTGGAAACGTCACGGATCGTCAATACATTTACAGGATCGAATATGATTTTGAAATGGAGTGGGTCCGCCACCTGTTCCAATAATGTCCGCACCTTTTCCAGCGTACCCACGGTGTGCACAAATACCGGCTCCAACGCAAACACGCCATCCACAGCTGCGGCTTTTTCCACAATGCGCAGCACGCTGTCCGTAAGTAATGGAAATGTAGCATCCTTCTGTTCCTCAGTCAGAACGCCGAAAGAACTTTCGCTCCCCACTGCACAAGCACCCAAAGCGTTTTGGTAAGCCAACGTCTGGCAGACATCATTGACAGCAGCCCTGCGCACATGGTCATCAGGGTTGCTCAGATCCCGGTAACAGCTCAAAATCGTGATTTCAATGTGGTGGCGCTCAAAAGCAGTCCGCACAGCCTCCTGCATATGCGGAGAAACATCGTCTACGCTCCTGATGCCGCAGATGGCTTTCGGGAGCGCAAGTTGCGCAGCGTTATAACCATTGCTTTGCAGGATCTCTGCCAGATCTTCGGGCGAGTGACAGCCATAATCATGGGCACGGCAGCCGTATTTCATACCGGTAAACCTCCTTGGTACTATCTTCGTTATCTTCATAGCGCATAGTGCCCGTAATACAGCCATTGCCGGGCACCACATCACTGTTCCCTGTAAACCGTAAGGACATTTTTTGATACATAATTACTATTGCTTAAAGTACGTTGCTTTTTCCTTCACACCTCCCCCGATTTCATTTAAACCATTCCCTGCTTCGGATGAACAAGCACATCCATATGCAGAAAATTCAAACCGCCGACAAAGTCATTTACACAAGGCAGCTCGCTTTGTACTCATCGATCTTTTTCCCCGTTTAGTACCTTATTTTTTTCCGCCACATAGGTGTATAGACTGGCTTTCAGCTGGCGTGTGGCCGGGTCCGGCTGGTCCAGGTCGAACCCGCAGAAAAGCAGCAGTGCTTTGCCCCGGCGTATCAGCGCCAACGGCGAAGTGGGCGTATTGTCATAAAAGTTGGGGACCATTTCCACCACCGCTTCCGCACTGCCGTCACGGGGCAGCGGGAAGCTGACCGCCCGTTCCAGCAAGTCCTTCCACTGGTAATCGCCGTATGGCCCGGTGGGGAATCCCCGCAGCGCCGGGTGGCTGGCGTCGATCATGACGCCGCAGGCCGCCTTGCTTGGGAAAAACACCGGTGACCAGAACACCGGGATGAAATTGCAGGGGAATTGCCGGTCAAAGCAGGCCCGTGTCACCAGGGCGCAGCCGCCCGTGCGGCCTATTTCTTCCAGGGCTTCGGGGGTCGAAACCACGGGTGCCTGCGGAACCGGGGCCGGTGCAAATGCAAATACCCGCCAACTGTTGCTGTATCCCGCGACCGTGATCGTCACATCCAGCCGGGCTGACTGTTTCAGGCCGCACAGAGGTGCTGCGATCCGGGGAGTGCGTGTCTTTGTGTGGTAGAATAACCGTCCATCACAGCGGATGTCCACCTCATACACCGGATCGTCAAGAGGGACCGGCCCATGATCGTACAAAGCCAGCTCGGCTTCCAACGTTTCATCGGTCGTGAAGATCCGTTTTGCTTTGAACAGCGGCACCACCGGGCCCGCAAAGCAGCGGAACTGCGCCGGGGTCACCAGGCCCTTGCTGCGGCCCTCTACATCCAGCAACCCGATCGTGGCGGTCTTTTGCCCGGTGTAATCCGTCAGCCCCAGCAGTTCGAAGCCGCCCAGCCCCTCGGTACGCAGGGCGGCTTCGATTTCTTCTTTATATAGACGGGCGGCCAGCACGCCGGAGGCCTGTACATACTGCGCCCGCTTTTCGTATACGCCGCTGCGCTGCATAAGCAGGCGGATGGCCTCAAAGTTTACCGGGCGCATGGCCCCGGTATAGTCCGCGATGATATCCACGTCCGGGTAGACGCAGTACTGCCCTACCTCAAAGGTGACGACGGGCTTTTCCACCGCGGCCACAGCGCCGGCATAGTCCAGCGCGGTGTCCTGCGCGGCCCGGTCCTGGCAATGCTGCAGCCGCACGGGATGGCCTGCCGCCTGAAACGCGCAAAGATAATCCTCACAGGGCAGCAGCGGGTGGTCAAAGTTGGAGGTAACGGTATAAAGACGCCGCGGGTCGATGGCCTTGACGGCGGTGGTGATCTCTTCCAGCAAAGAGAAATCACCCAGGTTCTCGTTGCCGTTCGAGAAAAACAGAAAGGACGGATGGTTGCCGTAGCTTCGGGAGATGCGCAGCGCCTCCTGCAAAAAGAAGCTGCCGTGGACCGGGTCCTGCCCAAATTCCAATGGCTGCACATCCAGGTTGAGCCAAAGCGGCATTTCGACGGTCAGGTAAAGCCCCAGTTCGTCAGCAGCCTCAAAGGCGGCCTGAGGCGGGCACCAGGCGTGAAACCGTACATGGTTGAGTCCGTATTCCTTTGCCACCCCCAAACGCGCGAGCCAATCCGCTTTTGTCATGGGCGGGTAACCGGTCTGAGGGGTCAGGGCGCAGTCGTTGGTCCCTCTGAGCGAAAGCGGGCGTCCGTTCAGAATGAATTGCCTGCCCTCGGCAGTCAAACATCGCATGCCAAAGGTCAGTGTACGCTGGTCAACGCATCCTTCACAGGAGAACTCAGCAGTCAACGTGTAGAGGGCGGGGTCAAATTCCTGCCACCAGCGGATATTCTGTAACGGCAGGGTGAAACGGTCCACTTGACGGGAGGTATACAAAGTCACGTCGAAATCTTCCTGAGCGGCCACGCGCCCGTCAGGCGCCGTCAACCGCAAAGCCATGACGCCCCGCTGCCGCTGTTCCGGCTTGTGTACGGTACAGGTTTCCACCACCCGCACCTGCACCCCGTCGGGCTGCGGATAGATCTGCACATCCGCCAGGTGGCACAGCGGCCGGGCCTGCAGCTCGATGCGGCCGATGACGCCGTTCCAGTGTCCCTGGGTATCCAGACTGTAGCCGCTGGCCATATCCCCCAGGCCAACGCAGTCCCGGTTGTCGATGCAGAGGGTCAGACGGTGGCGGCCGGGGGTCAGGCGGCCGGTCAGGTCGTACACATGCGGGGCCGAAAGCGTGACGATGGGACGCCCGACCGCAGCCCCGTCCACCCACAGACGGCTGCAAACGCTGACCCGTTCCAGAAACAGGCAGATGTTCTTTCCGGCAAAAGTCTCCGGCACTTCGATCTCCCGCTGCAGCCACAGCGGGCCGGTATATTCGTACCGTTCCCGCGGTGCGCGCAAGGTGTCGGGGTCAGTCTCCCCGTTCCATTGCAGCGGGGTGCCGATGCGGTTCTCACAGGCAGACCCCGGCAGTACGAAAGGTTCGCCCTGCCAGCACTGCCCGGAAAATGGAAAGGTGGCGTCCGGGTCCGGCTTGCAGCGCCATACACCGTGCAGGGACAGCGTTTCCATGGGCGTTTCCCTCCTTTACCATTCCCGGTAAAAATCATCCTTCATCTCGGACAAAAACAAATAGCACTCCCGGCCATACAGCAGGCTGGCAGGCAGTCGCCAGGGCAGGCCGTCGTAATAATGGTCGGCGACCAGTTTGCCGTCGGCGTAGAGCTGGGCAGCGTCGCAGAGCTCCGTGATCTCCACAAAGCCTTCCGCTGTGGTGACGGTCAATCTCCGGCAGGTGATGCGGCAGGGGCCGCCCAATTCCAGTTCCTCGCGGTACGGCGGGTCGAAAGGCAGTTCTTTCATCGGTTCGGCGTGCAGCTGCGCCGGATGGAACGGCTGCTGAACGCTTTGCCGCACAAAACGGTCCTTCTCCCACAGGCAGTAAGCGTAATCCCCCGGCTGGACGGCGCAATACGTTCCGTCCGCCCGGTAGAGATCGCAGCCTTCGCCCAGCAGTACCCGGCCGTCCAGCTTGCGCAGGTAGAGCGCCTGCGCCATGGGCAGCGTGACCAGCCGCACGCCGTCCACGGCCGTCACATCGGGCAGTGCGCCGGGGCGCAGCACACGCCCGTTTACGCAAAACGCCGGTTCCACCCCGTCCACGGCGGCGAAAAAGAAGGTATTTCCATCCCGGCAAAGCAGCTGCGCCGTGGCCCAGTCCAGCCGCACGCCGTCCAGATCCAGCCCGAACGGAAGGATAAACGACGCGCCGCCGCGCACCGTAATGGGCGGGAACTGCACGGTGCCGGTATCAAGCACCACATTTTCCACCGTCTGCATGGCGCGCAGGCGCTGGTACTGGTTCACGAATACAAACCCGGAAACGCCGTCGCTGCGCATGGCGTACCGCAGGGCGGCGGTATCGTCCGGGGGCGCCGTTTGGGCCGCCGCCACATAGGGCAGCGGGGCCAGCAGGCTGCCGAAATCCTGCACGAACAGATGCAGCAGGTTCAGCAGGCGGTAGGTGTCCCCCGTTTCGCCGTAGGGGGACAGCGCCGTATGCGGAAAATACTCCAGGATGGGGCAGTCGTTGGGGTAGCCGGAAGCACGGCTTTCATTCAGTGTGCTGTGCCGCCCGATCTTATTGATGCCACCGTGGTACATATAGTAGCCCACCAGGTTGTTGCCGCTGCCCAGCTTGACCAGCGAAAGGGCGTAGGCATCCTGCGGCGACACCACCACCCGGCGATGGTGGGTGGATTGCAGCCCCGCCCCCAACTCGCAGGTGGCGAACGGATAACGCTCATACGGCAGCAGCCAACCATTGTCCGGCGCGGGCGCGATCTGGTCCATGCCGATGGCGGAGTCATTGCGCACCGGGTCGAACACATAGTGCGGCGTAGGGGGCAGCGGGTCCCGCGTGTCGGCCCAGGGGGCGTCCACATAAGCGCCGAACACCGGCAGCACGTCGTCCACCGGGATTTCCGCCCCGTAGCGGCTGTTCCAGCCGGTGACGGTGTACAGCGGCACATCGTAGCCGACCTCCTGCGCCAAATGCTTCAGGTCCAGCAGATGGGGCGCGTTGTCGGTCAGCTCGTTTTCCAACTGGATGCCGATGACCGGCCCGCCGTCCTTGTAAAACAGGCCCTGCACTTCCTCAAAAATGCGGCTGTACCACCGGCGCACCAACGCCATATAGCCGGGGTTGGAATCCCGCAAGGGGAAGGGCTTTTGCAGCAGCCAGTCCGGGAAACCGCCGTTGCGGCACTCCCCGTGCGCCCAGGGGCCGATGCGCAGGATCACGTCGAGCCCCGCTTTCTGCGCCGCCAGCACAAAGGCACGGATGTCCCGGTCCCCGGTGAAGTCAAAAACGCCCTCGTCCTCCTCGTGATAGATCCAGAAGAGGTAGGTGGCCGCGATGTTTACGCCGCCGGCTTTCATCTTGCACAGTTCCCGGTACCAGTTTTCCCGCCGGTCCCGCGCGAAGTGGTATTCCCCCATCACGGGCAGGATGGGCTTCCCGCCCCGCTCGATGTAGCGGCTGGTGACATCGATGCGCTCCCCCACCGGGTTCGCGCCGCCAAGATGCAGATGGCCCCGCAAAAGCGGCGCCGGGGCGGCAGGTAAAAATGTATAGGTCATAGAAATCTTCTATCCTTTCCTGTTTTGTAACGCCAATTTTCTTCACACAACGGACAAACCGTTCCGCATTTTTCACAAGATCAAGCTTCTTTGCGCACAAACGGTTTCAAAGCGCAGGTCAAGCTATCGGCGGCGGCGATATGCGCTGCCGCTCCGGGATGATTATTGGAACCCAGCTGTTCCGGCAGGAACTGCGGCACCAAAATCAGCGGGACATCCTCGCGGGCCGCTTTTTGATAGCGTTCCAACCCGTCCTGGATGGCCGGAAGCATGGTATGCCCCAACATCCCGTACACCCAGACCAGCTGTGCACGCGGATTGCAGCGGCGCAGGGTATGCAGGAACCTTTCCACCGCGCCGCTCACGCAGCGCCGGGTCTCGGCGCACGGGCCTCCCGTCGCGTCCCGGCGCAGTTTATACACCGTGCCGTCCGGTGCGGTGTAAGCCGGGCCGTCCATGGCAAAACAATCATTGTGCCCCAGATGGGCCACCACAATATCCGGCTGCCAGGAAGAAAAGTCCTGCAAGCACAGACCCTGCGGCAAAGCCATTTGTGCCCCGCAGACCTGCTCATAAACGGCAGGCAGTGTGTGCCGGGGATCGTTGTCCCACCCTACAGAAACGCCCCATCCGCTTTGTGCGATAATGCGGAAGTCGGCGTTCAACCGGCGGGCTGTTTCCACAGCATAGTGCCCCTGTGTGGAGAACACGGCAGAAACTCCATCCCGCATACTGGGGCCGCCGCCCAGCCCCTCACCGGTGGAAAGGCTGTCCCCTACAAATTCGATCTTGCAGGCAGGGGCCGGGGATGGATACAGGTTCCCGTCACAGCAGATCCCCCGCAACAGCAAAAAGGACTGCGGATCGCGCAGCATCGGCTGGACCTCTTTGAAAAGCCGCACCCGGTGGCGTGCGGCCGAGGCCATCTCCCGCCAGACCCAAAGGCGGCTTTGCCCTTTGGGCAATGGCGTGCGCAGCATCGGCGCGCCGTCCACCTCTACACGGACCCACTGTTCGCGTGTAGTAAAATCGGTTTCCAAGTCAAAAGCCAAGGCAGTGGCGTCTGTCACAAAATCCACCCCCGCGCCGGTCCAGAAAAGCGGCAGCGGGTCCCGCGCAACCGTCCGGCCGCAGATACGCACCGCCGGTTCCAACGCAGAATGGACGCTCAAACTCATACGGTATCCTCCGTGCGCAGGTTTTCCAGCGTCAGGCCCCGGCAGCGGGCAACGCGCAGCACAGCATCCGGCGGCAGGGTCAAATCTTTGCACACAACGTCCTGCACCTCGTGCCCTGCGGCGGCAAAGCCGCAGATCTCCAGCGGGTCCACCACGTCTTCAGCGCCATGTTCCAGTCGCCGCCCGGTCAGGCGCAGCCGCTCAAAACGGAAGTTTTGGAACACCGGCGGCTGCGGCGCGGGCACGCCGTCATCGTTGTACGGCACGGCATGGATCAGCAGCCGGGGAAAACTGCTATCCCGCACCGTCACCCCGCGCACATATCCGCCGCGTTTGGGGGTCCCCTTGATCTCTATCCCGTTGGAAGAACGGGCAATATCGCAGTCCCAGATCTGTACGTCCTCCACACCGCCGCTCATCTCGCTGCCGATGCAGATCCCATGACCGCCCAAACTCTTGCAGTCAAACACACGGATATGCTTTGTGGGGCGGGCAATTTCGTTGCCCTGGGGGTTCTTGCCCGATTTGATGGCGACCGAGTCATCCTCCGTGTCAAAGGTCGTGGCAAACAGCGTGCAGTTTGTGGAGGAATCCGGGTCCCAGCCGTCACCGTTCCAGATGCCTGCGGAACGCAACATGCAGTGGTCGGTCACAATGTCGTCGCAGTAGACCATGTGGACGTTCCAGCTTGCCCCATTCTGCAGGGTCAGGCCGGTGATGCGCACATGCGCACAGTTGCTCAGGTTGATGAGCCGCCCGCGCACCCGGCCGGGGATGGTGCGCTCGTTTTCGCAGGTGGCCACCAGCGCGGCATGGGCCGCCAGGTACTCTTTCAGTGCTTCGCGTTCGGATTCGATCATGCGTTCGGCCAGTACCCGCCCGCCGCCGCTGATGGTCCCCTGGCCATACAGCAGGATATTCCGGCAGTTCGGCCCGGCCGTGTGATCCAGCGTGCCGGCATTGAGCAGGCTGCGGTAACATTCCTGTTCTATCCCCTCGAAGCGCGACCAGATGCGCGGGGTATAATCCGCCGGGTCCTCGCTGCCCTGCAATACAGCGTCCTTTTCCAGATACAGAGCCATATCACTGTGCAGGTCCAGCGCCCCTGTGCGATAGACCCCGGCAGGCAGATAGACTTCCTCATCGGGGCTGCAGCGGTCGATTGCCGCCTGCGGGGCAGCGGTGTTCAGGGTCTTGCCGTCGCCTACTGCGCCGAAATCCACTACGTTGAGCCGTTTGAACCGCGGGCGCGTTTTCACCTGTACCCGACCTATTTCTGTTTCCGCCTGGCAGACCGTCACATCATAAACTGTATCCGGCTGCAAGTCCGTCAGGGTACAGTGCGTGTGGAACACTTCCGCACGCAAGCAGCTATCAGCCCAAACCTCATAAACACCCTGCCCGGCAGGCGCCCCTGTTTTATCCCAATATAACGTAATAGTTTCTGCTGTGGTACAAGCAGACAAAGCTCCCGAATTCATCATGCACTCCTTGTCAAAACATTCTTTGTTCGGTTTATCCATACCGGCGCTCCTGATCCCTCTCCGCCTTACCACGGTCCCTGCGTACGGGGGCAGTGCTGGTCCCGGCGGGCAGCACGCATCTCTACATAGCAGCCACAGATCCGGCAAGTGGCATTTTCCAGCGCATCACACTGCCGGCAGGCCGCCAGGCGCAGCGCATACTCCTCGTCCGGGGTCCGCAGCTTTTGGGGCATAGTGGCACGGTAGCGCAGCACGCTTTGGTAATAGTCATTCTCGTCCGCCATATCCTGCAGCAGGCAGCGGCGGCAGAGTTTGGGGGTTGCCATAGCCTACAACTCTCCTTTGCTATATTTTTTATCACGTCAAGAAGTCGTGCAAACAGGGACCGCAACCCCCTCTCTGTGTCAGGAGGGGCGGCAAGCGTCCCAAGTAGCGTATTCTTTGCTCAAGTATTTTCCGCCGCGTTTTCCCATTGGATATCCGCGCACCGGCAGTCTTCCAACTGCGTCAACTGACCGTTCCAGGCCGTTCCGCCACCGTCGTGCAGAACCGCATGGCGCAAAATCAAACGCTGTACACTGCGGGCATACAGTGCCGGAATCGTATGCGCATACACCCCGCGGGCACTGGGTTGTTCATCAAAAAGTCCTCCGGGCTGGGTACCCTGTTTCGCAAGCGTCAGGTCCAGGTCGCTGATGCGCACATTCTTGATCGGGCAGTCCGCTTCCCCACCCAAAAACAAGCCGCTTTCGGCAGTGAGCGTCAGGTGGTCAAAGCTGATGTTGCGAATCACACCGGGGAAATTTTCTTTACCCGGCCGCCGGGTCGCGCTGATAAAAACCGGCTCGCCCTTGCCCCACCAGCCCGGCGCGCCGGGCACAGCATAACGGTCTGCATAGCGGCGCACCGCGCCCGTGATGTGGTGGACCTGCACATTTTCTACTGTACCGCCATCCCGCACCCAAATTCCCACTGCGCGGGAACAGTCCTTCACCACACAGTCAGACAAAATGATGTTGCGGATCACGCCGTGGGTCTCGGTGCCGATCTTTAACGCTGAATCGCGGGAATGAAGCACGCACCCGGTGATGAGGATATTCTCGCTGGGTCCGTAGCGGCGCGCCATAGGGGCGGTGGATTTGACCACCACCGCATCGTCCCCTGTATGGATAAAACAGTTGCGGATCGTTACATCCTGGCAGCTATCCGGGTCTATCCCATCGTTGTTGCCGCCCCGGTCATCATTGTCAATATATATCCCCTCGATGTGTACCCGGCGGCAACCCGCCAGATGCAGCGTCCAGAAAGCCGCGTTGCGCAACGTAACGTCCCGTATCGTCAGATCCGCCACGTCTTCAAACAGCAGCATCCGGGGGCGGAAATCAGCACAGGCTTTCGGGCATTCATGGAAGTCGCTATCCTCGTTTGCATCAAAAAAGACTTTATCACCCTGTCCGTCGATGACCCCCGGCCCGGTGATCGCCACATCCCGCGCGCCCTGCGCCCCTACAAAAAAGCCGCCTGCCCAGCCGTCCACCTCATCATTTCCCGCCGCTGTGCGGAAGGGTTCGATCTGGGCCGGGTCCAGGCTGCTGCGCAGCACCGTCCCGGCCTCCAGGTGAAGCGTCACATGGCTCTTCAACCGCACGCTGCCGCAAAGATAGTCCCCCTGCGGCACCACTACCCGGCCACCGCCCGCAGCAGCGGCCGCGTCGATAGCCCGCTGCACAGCCGAAGCGCAGTTTTTCCCGCCCGGCTGTGCCCCGTAGGCTGTAATGTTATACTCTGCCATGATTTCCCTACTCCTTTCGCTCCGTTGGGGTATAATCGTATCCTCTTACAAAGTTCACCGCGTTTTCTTCAAACATCCCGCGGCGGGGTCAGCCAGCCGGAATACTGCAGGATCGCCGTCTTGCGGTTGTTGCCCTCGGTACGGCGCCAATGGCTGGGCGTTTCCCCCATTTCCGCCAGAAAATGGCGGTTGAAGCTGGACAGCGACTGAAAGCCCACCCGCTCCGAGATCGTCAGGATCGAATCGTCACTGACGCGCATCAGGGAGCATGCCTGCAACACGCGGATACGGTTCAGGTGTTCCAGTGGACCAACGCCCAGCAATTCCTTGAAGGTCTTGCGGAAGTGGGACTGGCTCAGCCCGCACAGGGCAGCCAGCTTTTCGATGGGAAAAGACTCCATATAATGGGTGCTGATGTAATCCAGCGCCGGGGCAACGGTGATCGTGCCCGCCATGCTCACATGGCTGTCCCGACCATCCATACTGTTCAGGCGCATCAGCTGAATATTCAGGGAAAGATAAAGCGCCCGAACGCTGATCTGATAACCGGTACGTTTTTCCTGCATTTCGCGCATGATGGCCCGCACCAGCCCCGCCACATCAGGATAGCGGGACTCTGGCAGGATGTAATAATGCCCCTGCAGAGCCTTTCTCTGCCATTCAACATCGGGCAGATACTCCGACGGGAAGAACAGATGCAGCAATTCGATGGGGTCCAGGTGCAGCCAGCTCCACTTGCTGGCCGTGCCGGGGTCGCTCCAGGTCGTGTGGAGCACGTCCCCGGCAATGATCGTCACATCCCCCGCCTGGAAATGCCGTTTTTCCCCCTGGAATGCCAGGGTGCCGCCGTCCGTTTCACATAGGCCGATCTCCAGACAGTTATGGAAGTGCAGCACCCCCGCAGGTTTATCGGAAATGCGCCATTCCTCGCCGGAAAGCAGTTGGATCGGGAACTCCGGCGGCAATGGATAGTTGCGGTACTCTACAACAGTATGCGGCTGGCGCGGCATAGGCGGTCTCCCCCTTTTTATTGCTGGCAATTCAACATTTCCATACGGGCACAGTGGCCGGAGCATCCAGGCCCGCGGTAATTCTTTTTATTATCGTTCATTTTTCAGTTTAGTGCATGCCTTGCGGCCATACAAATCCGCTTTGTACCGCCTGGCGGGGCATGCAGCAAACCGGCTTAAATCCAAATGTAACGTGGGCCGGTATTTCCTGCGGCCACCTGTGCCCCATTATACCCCTTTCCATTGAAAAGCGCCAGTGCAACTTGGCAAAAACGGCGATATATGTGCAACGTTCACAAAAATTCAATATAATTTATGTGCCATCCGCTGGTTTTTAATGAAAAATACGCTCATTTTATGGATTTTTGCCCCCCCCCTGCACATTTTTTGCAATTTTGTAAGATGATAATAATCGTTTTTGCACAGTTTTTATCCAAGGATGCAGAGAAGTGAACGTCGTAAAACTGCATAATAAATTTAGATTTCAACAACTGATTTTGTTAATTTTATCCCCATTGCGGAAGCGGCGACCAGCGCAACGTTATATAACACTTTATCAGAACAGGAGGAACCTAAATGACACACGCCAAAACCAAATTGGCTGCCAATGACCTGACCATCCGCAAAAAGGGCATTGGCTTCTACTTAAAACGGGACTGGCAACTTTATCTTTTGATGTTGCTTCCCATGCTGTTCATTCTCGTTTTCAAATATCTGGCCTATACCGGCCTGTCGGTCTCATTCCTGGACTACAAAGTAGCCAAAGGCTATTCCGGCAGCGAATTCGTGGGGCTGGAGATTTTTGAAAAAGTCTTTACCCACCGGGATTTCGGCAAAGCTGTATTCAACACCCTGCTGCTGAACATTCTGGATCTGGTGTTCAGCTTCCCGATGCCCATTATTCTGGCGCTGCTGCTCAACGAGATCCGCGTCAGATGGTTCAAGCGCACGACGCAAACCCTGCTGTACCTGCCGCACTTCCTCTCCTGGGTCGTCATCGGCGCGACCGCTTACCAGATGTTCACCACCGGCACCGGCATCATCAACGTCCTGATCACCAACGCCGGCGGGTCGGACATCCCCTTCCTGCAATCGGACGGCTGGTGGCTGTTCACTTATGTAGTCATCGGCGTCTGGCAGACCATGGGCTGGGGCTCCATTATTTATCTGGCAGCCATCACCAACGTCAATGCGGAACTGTATGAAGCCGCCAAGGTAGACGGCGCCAACCGCTGGCAGCAATGCCTGCATGTAACGCTGCCCTGCATCCGGCCCACCATCGTCATCATGCTCATCATGCAGCTTGGCAAGTTGATGGGCGGCAGTTTCGAACGTATCCTGGCATTGTCCAATGCCGCTGTGACCGAATACACTACGACCATCCCCGTTCTGGTCTACCGTTGGTTCCAGGCCAACAAATTCAGCGAATCCACTGCGCTGGGCCTGTTCCAGTCCGTCATCGGCCTGGCGCTGGTGCTGGGCGCCGACTATGTAGCCAAGAAACTGGGCGAGGACGGCCTGCTGTGAGAAAGGAGGACCCCCTATGCAAACCCCTGCCGTAGAAACCATTCCGGTCCACAAGAGAAAGTGGACCAAGAACCGCGTCATCAATCTGATCGTGGATGCGGTGTGCATTCTGTTCGTGGGGCTGGCCTCGCTGACCTGCATTCTGCCGTTCATCAACATCCTGGCAAAGAGCCTTTCGGACAATGCGTATGTATCCGCGCACAAAGTCGTCCTGTGGCCCATAAGCGACACCGGCATCAATCTGGAAGCCTACAACCGGGTGTTCCACGATTCCACCATCATCACTTCACTTTGGGTAACGATCGAAGTGACTGTGATCTTCACGCTGATCGGCATGTTCCTGACCATCTGCGCCGCCTACGTGCTGACCCGCCCGGAACTGAAAGGGCGCAAGGTCATGACGTTCATGATCATGTTCACCATGTACTTTACCGCCGGTACGATCCCCGATTACTTACTGATGAACAATATGCACATGCTGGATACCATCTGGTGCCTGATCCTGCCCCTGTGCTTTGCCCCGTATAACCTGCTCATCATGAAAAACAACTTCCAGGGCTCTATTCCGGAAAGTCTGATCGAATCCGCCCGGTTGGACGGTGCTTCCCACTTTACGATCCTGCGGCGCATCGTGGTACCGCTCTCCAAGCCCATCATCGCCACCATCGCCCTGTTCTATGCCGTAGGCCGCTGGAACGCCTATTCCGACGCACTGTACTACATCAAGCAGAACGTGGAACTGCGCCCGCTGCAGTTGAAGCTGTACTACCTGATCGTAGCCGCTACCGAGAGTTTCCAGTCCGAGGGCGTTTCCGCCACCATCATGACCAACCCCGACGTGCTGCAGGCCGCCTGCATCATCTTCGCCGCGGTCCCCATCATCTGTGTCTACCCCTTCGTGCAGAAATATTTCGTGCAGGGCACCATGGTCGGCGCCGTGAAGGGCTGATACCCGTTCTTTTGTACCTGCCGGATCATTCCCGGTACCTATACACATCCGTATCTTATTTCCTACAAGGAGGGAAACCATGAAAAAACAATTGAAGAAAACCGCTGCTGCCGCCATGGCGGCAGCCATAGCCACCACCCTGCTGGCCGGTTGCGGCGGAGGCACGTCCAGCGCCGCGCCGTCCTCCTCGGATGCCGCTTCCAGCGGTGCGACCAGCGAAGCCGCTTCCAGCGGCAACTACACCGACTACTCTGCCGGCTTCCCTGAGCGGGTCACCATCGAGATCCCGGTCTATGACCGTGGTTTTGAAGGTTGGAACGTTTCCGACAACTACTACACCCGCTGGATACAGCAGGAATTTGGCGAGAAGTACAACGTCGATGTAAAATACGTCGGCATCTCCCGCACCAATGAAGTCACCGACTTCATGCAGATGATCGCCGCCGGCGCCGCCCCCGACATCATCTTCCACTACGATATGCCCGCCGCCGTAGCCTACTATGACGAAGGCGCCATGCAGGACATCGACTACGACGAGCTGGCCTTCTATGCCCCTGATTACTGGGCCAAGATGCAGGACACCATCAAGACCTACGGCAATATCGACGGCCATCAGGCATTCATCTTTGCCGAACGTGATCCCATCTATTACAACTGGGTCACTCTTGTCCGCAAGGACTGGCTGGACCAGGTCAATATGGAAGTTCCCACCACAGCGGAAGAAGTGACCGCCATGGGCGAAGCCTGGAAGGCCGCCGGTCTGGGCAGCATTGGTCATCAGCTTATGACCAAGAGTTTCAACTACTTCTATGGCTGGATCAAGCCCGGCACCAGCCAGGAAGAAATGGCCCTGTATCTGGACCTGAACGTAGCGCCCTTTACCTGGCAGGCTACCGAGGATTACCTGCGCCATATGAACGACCAGTACAACAAGGGCGCACTGGACCCCAACTTCTACTTGACTACTGATGACGCCGCGGCCAAGAGCAAGTTCGTCAGCGGTGAAGTCGGCACCTACGGCTTCTATATGTCCAACGGCACTGATGTCTTTGCCAGTCTGCTGGCCAACGATCCCAATGCGGAGGTCGCCGTCCTGCAATCCACACCCGGCCTGGTTGCCGAAGGCTATGAACCCTATTACTACAAGTATCCCAGCTACGGCATGATCATGGGCATCAACAGTGCCTCCAGTGATGAAGAGCGCGCCGCCGTTTACATGTTCCTGAACTGGATGAGCCAGCCCGAGAACCTCACCTTCCTGCAGTTTGGTCCTGAAGGCGAAACGTACACTTCCACCGAGGACGGCATCAACGTCCTGGATACCAGCTACACCGGCGAAGCCGCCCTGTCCCAGAACCAGAACAAGGACTACTGGTGCCTGGTGGCCGAGAGCGTCACCTATGGCGACGAGGCCAAGGATCTGGAATCCAACAAGCTGACCCTGGCGCCCGAAGGTTATTCCGACCTGATCCAGACCAGCTATGATATGTGCAAAGCCGTTGAGGACAAGGGCATCATCAGCCCCATCTTCACCAAGCCCGTGGAATCCAGCACCGAGTACAGCGCCGACCTGAACAGCCTGTGGCAGGAAGCCTATGTTGCCTGCATCCAGGCCGCGCCGGAAGAATTCGACGCCCTGTATGACGAATACTGCCAGGAATACCTGGACGCCGGCTACCAGGAGATCCTGGACGAGAAGCAGGCTCTGATCGACGAAGGTTCCGTCATTTACCCGGAATGATCGCCGCCACGATCCACTGAACTGCACCGTTTGCATCAGCATACGCTGCGCGCGGGGCTGCTGTACAGCGGCCCCGCGCTTTTTCTTTTGATCCTCCCCTTCCTCTAAGGGCATCCCCGGCACAGCGCACAGGGGTCTGTGCTTTTTTCAA
>NZ_CALADU010000287.1 GCF_937890665.1 uncultured Subdoligranulum sp. | reverse complement strand
GATCTCCGGCTTGGTGTCACGAGTGTGAATCACGTTGCCGCAGGCACAAGTGATCGTGCAATCCACATAGTTCGGATGGATGCCCTTCTTCATGGTATTTTCACCTCTTTCTCGATCATGATTACGGGAGCCATACTCAATATATGTGCTCATCACAATCTTCGAATTGCGGCTACCAGCATTCGCCATCCTGTGCGAATGGAGCAGCCATCTGAACGATTGCTGAAATATTCTAGCAGAAACCGCACCATTTGTCAAGAAAAAATCCGCAAAACGTCGGTTTTTTCTTGTTTTGCCTGTGCCATGAATGCTAGGCACAAAAAAAGCTGTAAAATCTATCTAAAAAGAAGATTTTACAGCTTTGGAGCGGGATACGAGTCTCGAACTCGCCACCTACTGCTTGGGAAGGCCACCCCTCTACGCGATGCAACGCCAAAAAACGGGTTTATACAGGTCTTATACAGGCTTACGCCAATTTACAGACGCCATCCCGCCCACCAACAAACTGACGTCAGGATGTGTATAAATGTTGAGCGTGGTGGTGATATCCGCGTGTCCCAGAATCTGTTTCACCACCTCAGGTGCCAGACCGGAAGCCATCATCTTAGTGGCGGCGGTATGGCGGCAGGTGTGGGGCTTCACGCCTTGGATGCCCAATTTCTTCATCAGACTACCAAAGGATTTTCGCACATTGTTGTGGTCCCGTGGAATACCATACTTAGACGGGATCAGGAAGTCCGTGTCATTTCCATCCAGCCAGTCTTCTATAAATGGCTGGATGTCGGCATGCAGCGGGATCACTCGGTTCCGGCCAGCCTCAGTCTTTTCTCCACCAATCAGGTAGCCATCTTCCAGATGCACATTTTCCCGGCGGGCGGTGAGCAGTTCATTCAAGCGCATGCCTGTGTAGGTCAGCACAAGCGCAATGCGGGCCGTTTCCCCAAGGCGCTTGTCATCCGCCATGGTCCATATAGCCTGCACCTCGGAGTCGCTTAAAACTCGCGTCTGTGGGGCGCTGGCGCTGGGCAAAACCAGCCCCTGCGCATAGTTGGTATGGATGATGTCCTGACGCATGGCATACTGGCACAGTTGGCTGAACAGCTGCCGCTGCTTCTCACATAGACTACGGCTGACCTTATGCGCAGCCATATCGGTGATGATTTCCTGATAATCTTCAGTCTTCAAATCCATCATACGGCGCCCCTGTATCGGTTCTGCCTTGCGATAGGCATTCTGATAGGATTGCTGGGCCGACTTCGTAATCTTGGGAAAATGCAGCACGCTCCACCGGTCATACACATCGGAGAAGGTATACATCTGCCGATCGGGCGCAATCAGTCGGGCATTCACCGCATCGAGCTCCCGCACCGCCTCGCTGGATTCCGCGAAGCAGCCAATGTAGGTACCATCCGCCGCTCTGGCCACCCAAGGGCGGTTGTGGTTGCGCGGGTCTTTCCACACACTCCCCTGCCCACGTGGCCGACGCCGCTGGCGGCGCTGGGGTGCAGCAGCACCTGCTTGCCGTTTACCGCAGTAACAACACAACCGGGAGTCATCCGGGATCTCGCGGCGGCAGCGAACACACAACATAAAACCACCTCCGAGGTACACTTGTCAAAGCCTGCCCGGAGGTGGTATAATCCGAATTGGACTAGGTCGGATTATTGCCTTCAGGCAAGCTGATCTATCTGACGCCCTGCCGGTTGCCGCCGACCGGGCGTTTCTATTATTTGCTTTATACCAACTCTCTTATAGCTGAAACAATAGAACTTGTGTTCCACCCCACTACCCTATCCGCTTTTTCTCTTAGATAAGCTGGCATATTTATTTGGCCCCAGGGCATAATTGCAATAATTGGCTTTCCAAGCCGTCTTGCCTCATCAACTTCAAACTGCATCCAACTATGATATATTCCATACATCCCACCTAAAACCAAAACCACTTGTGCTCTTTTGATCTTATCGGAAATTGCTTCTGCAATTTCCCTTGTTGTTGCACTTTCCCTTGAAAGAGCAAGAGGCTTTTCCTTAGGGGCTGAGTAATTGTAACATGAAAAATACGGGGCATTATCCAGCAATCTAACAAGCCTTGAATATTCGTCGCCATATTTCCATGCATGGCTAATAAAAATCCGATAAGAATACAGTGCTGGCATCTTTATTTCATCCTTTCTCATGAGGTACAAAAATGAAATTTCAGAAAAAGAAAATCATCGTAGACGCATATCAAACATCTAAAGAAATGAATATTGAAACTTTGGAAGGAACCATGCACGCTTCACCCGGGGATTGGATCATCACTGGCGTTAATGGAGAACAATATCCTTGCAAGCCAGATATTTTCGAAAAGACTTACGAACCCGTAGAAGAGTGACCCTGATTCTTTGTTGAAACAGGATTTGAATTTGTGGCTTTCCATTTATTACTTTCAGAAGATATAAGAAGCTCGATATTTTTCACAAATAAACCTTCTGTTGACTCCGAATCGCCATACGGTGGTGCTTTCATCTCGAAAAGGAATTTTTCGTGCCGGAGCAGCTCGCAAGTTGATCTGTACTCTATCCAATTCTCGTGAACTTTATTAAGCGAAATATATCCCTCAATGACAGTAATGATTACTCCCAAAACTCCTATAACAAATTGCATCCAGCTAAAGCGCCCAACATATCCGACCAATAAGGGAATACACGCTGCCACAATTATTTCAACGAATTGAAGCTTTTTGTATTGTTTCTGGGCGCTTATTGCCTTCTTATCATACCAATTTATTTGATCTTCAACACGATCTTTCAAATAATCTTCTATTCTCAAATAATTTTTCCTTTCTGCCTCTGGCGTTACCGCGCCGGAGGCTCTTTTTATAAGTCTTACCCGTAACACTTTTTGCAAGGTGTATATCCGCGGGCTTCTGCTTCCGACTTAGTCAACGGTGTTGCGCCGTTCATACTGCTGCAGTTCGGGTCACTGTGATACTTTTTCCCTTTTCCACTGCTAGCAATATAAACGGTTCCACCTTGACCAGAAGGCTCTACAACTTCCGTGGGTGCTTCTGGCTGCACTGCTGGCGCATCGTTCCCTGATCCCCCGCCAGCTGCAGACAGCTCCGGTGCTGCGGCTTGTTGTACAGGAACCGCTGTGGGCACGGGTGTAGGTACCGCCGTAGGTTCCGGTGTCGGGCTCGGGGTAACTACGGGACTAGGCGTTGGGCTTGGAGTCGGTTTCGTGGTCGGAGAAGGAGTGGGTGTATAAGTAGGCAAAGGAGACGGTGTAGGAGTAGCCTCCTCTACGGGATCCGAAACCATGGATGGAGGTGTAGGAGATGGTACCGCATCTTCATGCACAGGAGATGTAAACGGGATTGCGTAAAATAGAATCGCCAGAATGAAAAGTCCGCCAGCGAGCATTTTTTTCGTTCGGCTTTCGGCCGGGAGAAACCGCGAAAGGAACTCCTGCCACGTTTTTACTGGAAGGAGTAACAATCCAGTCAGCAGACAGCAAATGCCAGTAAGACTTATGAAAAAAGAAAAGAAGCACAAGATCAGACAAATGGAGACTCCCCACATAAGGCAGCCTGAGTTTGTTCCCGTTGGACCATTACCGGAAGGTTGTACCGGATGTGAAGGAGCAGACCCCTTCTTTTTTCCGCGTCCTGCACCGTAATCTTTTACATAAGAAATCCCTGTTCCCGGAATAGAACTTGTAGTGCGTGTCCCTCCACCTGCTTTTTTTGTGTAACGGAACCACTTATTTCCAAAACTCCATCCAACACCGCTCTTACTTAAATTCACTCTAAATGGTCCAAAACTCTTACTTTTTCTAAACCTAAACCCCATACAAGATTACCTTCTTCCTCAGTCCATTCAAACTCCTCGGGTGTTGCCGCACCGGGGGCGTTTTTTATTATTTCAGATCTTTATCGGATAGTTCCCACGTGTGATCAAGGGTGCCGTCCTCGTCATACATTCTAATTTTTGCAACGCCATCGACTCCTCCCCAAGAAAAAGCAATGACGCCATCCTTCCACCCTGTCACGTTGCAATTATTTCCGGTTGATTCTTCTAAGTCACGGCACTGATTGATAGCATAGAGCGCGATATCCGCCTGTTCCTTGCTCGTCATATCTGCCCAGTCAGTATCATCGGTAAGACTGACATCATAATATGCGGTTCCATCTTCTGTACCAAACAAAGAAATATCTTCAACACACTCAGATGGATCTGCTGATCCGCACGCGCACAAGGACAGAACCAGAGCGCCCATGAAACATAACGAAATAAGTTTTTTCATGACATCCTCCTTTGTTGGCAAATTGCCCCCTTAGAACCAATGCGTAAACCCCACCGCACGACCTTCGACATGGACATTTTCCAAGGCCTGTCCGCTATAAACCTTTGGCATATAAGAGCTGTTCGCAGGAACCAACTGCAACACCTGGTTGGCACTATCCCAGAACACGCGCTTCAGGGTGGCTTCCCCATCAATACGTACCGCTGCGATCTGGCCGTTCTCTACCTCCGGCTGGATGTGGATATATACCAAGTCACCGTCATGAATACCTGCATCAATCATGCTGTCGCCCTTGCAACGCAGACAGAAGTCACAGTGGGTATCTTCCGGCACGTCCACATAGTCTTCAATGTTTTCTTCCGCGGTGATCGGCTCACCACAGGCAATGCTGCCAACCAGAGGACGCTTGACCATTTTGGGGAGAGGTTCGAAACCGGGAGGGATACCAGTAGGCATGGGATCTTCAACCCACCCCATAAGGTACGCAGGCGTGGTTTTCAATGCGCGGGCGAAGGCCAAAACCTTTGACTGTCCAGGGTCTCCCTGCCCACTTTCTAACTTGGATACACTGGATTTACCGCGGTATCCAAGAAGGTCAGCCAGCTCTTCCTGCGTCATACCAAGCGCTTCACGGCGGGCTTTGATTCGGTCTCCTATGGTTGACACTTCACGAGCCTCCTTTCTTTTTTCGGTTTCAGTATAGCACACAGTGTCAGAAAAATCAACTTTTCTGCAAAAACATGTTGACAACATTTCAACCGAGTGGTATATTGAATGCGGGTTGAAATTATTTCAACCTCAAAAATCAAGAGAGGAGGTTAAAATCGCCGATGACCGACACGAAACGTCTCCGGGATGCAATTCGGGCTTCTGGGCTGAAAATTAGTTTCCTCGCCGAGAAGATGGGTATTTCAAGGCAGGCCTTACAGCAAAAGATTGACAACGACAGCGAATTTAAGGCCAGCGAAATCGCCGCCCTTGCTGGATTGCTGGGGCTTGACATCCCCGAAAAGGAGGCCATTTTTTTCTGCTCGTAGGTTGAAAATATTTCTACCCAGCCATGAACACAACAAAGGAGGTGAACAGGATGGATAACGAATCCGTCAAGCGTCTTGAAAGTGCGCTTCTTGAATTTGTGGAACGAACCTCAAAAAAGGCGACCTCTGATACAGAGGTGCAAGCTCTGCCAGAGGTCGCCGCCGTTTTAGTCGAAATCCTTAAGCTTCAGTAGTATCCTGATTCTCGATTTCGAGAACAGCTTTATAGATTTCGCCGAAGAATTCTCCGAATCGTTGACCAGATTCTTTGCAGACCGTTGCAGAACTGCTGGATGCCTTTGCGGCACTAATCTGGGCAGCAATTTCAAGAGCGCGCTCCATTTTCTTATCCAATTATTTCACCTCCCTTCCTGCCTCTATTTTACCGCAGGAAGTACAAACCCACAAGGAGGCTATCTAAAAGTGACCGATTTACAAACCTACACCAACGCCGCGTTTGGCAGTGTCCGCATCCTGTACGAGGACGGCAAGCCGCTGTTCTGCGGTGCGGACGCCTGCAAGGCGTTGGGATATAAGAACCAGAGCAAGGCTCTGAACGACCACTGCCGTGGGGTAACGAAACGTTACCTCACCGATAATCTAGGCCGCAAACAGCAGGCCAACTTTCTCCCCGAAGGCGACCTGTACCGGCTCATCACCCACTCGAAGCTGCCCAGTGCAGAAAAGTTCGAGCGCTGGGTGTTTGATGAAGTGCTGCCCGACATCCGCAAGAGCGGAATGTACGGTGCAGACCCTGCCGAGCTGGAACGGCTGCGGCAAAACAACCAACTCCTGCGGGAATGGTTCTGCCTTCTGGCTGACCGCAAGCGAGATCTGGTGGACATCCAGCAATCGCTTGCGAAAGCACGCAAGGGCCGCGACGATGCCAAGGCACAGTATATGGCCGCAAAAGCCAGTTACGGAAAGATGTGCGACTATGTACGGAGCTTCGAGGATCTGGCCCTGCGGGTGCAGAACGAGATCAACAACTGCATCGACCAAATCCAGATTGTGGCGCTGGCCACACCCTCGATGGATGAGACGCTGAACACCATGCTGGACGAAATGGCACAGCAGATGCTGGCCAGCAGCAAAAAGTGACCGGGCCCATAGTCGCTACTGCAAGGAGGTGACCCGCCGTGCAGACCATGGATCTGTCCCTCAACCCCACCATGACCATGTATGATCTGTGCGAATACTTCAAAGCCAACCTTTTGCCCGCCAACCCTGACACCATGGGCGATTACATTGTGGCTGGCAAGTTTCCCTTTGCCGTCGGCTTGCCTGCTGGTGAAGGCCACGACCGGCGCTATATCATCAGCCGGGCCGGTGCCTACTGTTGGCTGGACGATTTCCTCAAAACCGAAACTATCAAAATATGAAAGGAGTTTCCCATGACACAAAACAAAACAGCCGCCCCGGTGCTGGCACACCGGAACGGCCACAAAAACGAGCCTACGCAAAAGCTCAACCCCATTGTACCCTACCTGCGCGCCGCGGTCAAGACCGCTTGCGTGACCCTGAGCATCTACATAGCTGCGGCTGTGGCCGCGCTGAACCTGCCCGCGCTGCTGGTCGGGGTACTGGTGCTCAATGCTCTGCTGGGCGTCTGGTTTGCTCTGGACGAGGAGGTGTCCGAATGCGCGGCATCTTAATCGATCCCGGCCAGCCGCCCGATATCCGCAACGTACCAGACACTGCTCAGGGGCTGGATGCTTATTTAGGCGGCCCTGTCCGAGTGAGACTATTCAGCACCCAACCCGCAGCCTTGGTATACCTTCCGGGCCTTCCCGGTCGCGCAATGCCCACCCGCTTCTATGATGACCAATGGTATTATGGCCGCCTTTTGATCGTAGGCTGGAGGCGTGGCCGGCAGGTTCCTCTGCTGCAATCTCTGGCCGAAGATCTGGCCGACAAGTTTCGCGCCATGGAGGTGAAGCGACTGTGATCTACGACGAAATCACCGTAGCGTTCCAAAAAGGCCGTGCGGATGCCGAGTTGCTTTTGCATGAAACGGTGGAGGAAATCCTCGGTGACCATTGGTGTGACCGCATCAAGCTGGACAAAATCCGCTGTGCTTACGCCGCAGCCAACGCCGGAAAAGCGGCTCGCGATGCCGAGATGCACGGCAATATGGAGGTGTAACCCATGAAAAAACAAAACGACCGCTGTCCGCTCCAGCAGGAGTGCGAGCGCACCTGCAAGGTGATCGGACACGAGCGGGACTGTGACTATTACGTCAACAACCGGTATTGCACAGAGGGAATTCCCGACCAGGATGAACTGCTGGCGGAGGAGGAACTCCGGCAGGAGCGTGAGCGGGAAGAACGGTATCTGGCCTCGCTATCCGCCGAGCCGGAAGAGCCGGTTATCTACCAAAACGAGTACGGCACCCTCTTTGCCGTTCGGAAGCACAAGAGCGCCCCGGCCCTGATGTGCAAGGCCAAAGGGACGGACCGCTGGACGCTGAGCGGGGTGCTGGCCGCTGTAAAGGGAGAAGCCTACACGACTGCGGACCTGCAGGAGGTACTGGACGAATACGCCCGGGCACATGGGTGGCAGAAGGCAGAGCCGGAGAAGACAAGGGAGGCCTACTCTCCCTGTGAAAGTTGCCGCTGCCCTGACTGCGAGGATGAAGATTGCCCACAGGCTCACTGCGACAAATCGGATATGGGGCTCGGGTGCATTGCACCGGATGGCCTTTGCCCGCCCGAAAACCCTACCCATGCGGCCGCCGATGCTCCGCTGTGTGCTCCTACTGTATCGGATGCGCAGCCTTTGCCGTCCCCGAATGCCGATGCCGGTGCAAAGACCGGCGCAGACGGTGAGGTTGCCGCCTGTGCATGCTACGGATGTAAACGTTCTGATTGCACCTGCGCTGGTGGGCGTGATGTATTTGGTCGATCCGATTGTGACGGACATTGCAACTGTTCGCAAAGCGAATGCACCCATGACATCAGGCATCGTGCAAACCCTACCCCTGCGGCCCCCGCCTCCCGTGCGGATGCTGGAGCTGCCGAACAAGGCCTGTCCGCTGCCGGACCTGCCTCTTTGGCAGCTAAGGACACAAATGTCCCGACCTTTGATTACAGCGAGCTGGATGTTGTCACCGTGGACACGCTGCATCTGGCGGAAAGCATAATCCGATCGGCAAGGCAAAAATACATTGTCGACCTGGCTGGTGCTGTGGATATGGCGCACGAGGAGCTCGTCCGAAATTCGGACGGGCACAATCAACACACGGAAGAAACCTTCGTCGCATGGTGCAGGTCCGTTGGGATCAGTAAAACCACAGCTTACCAACTGCTGCAGGTGCAAGCACTTCTCACAGGCTCCACTCCCGAAGAACAAGCCACATTGGAAGCGGCAAGTCCTTCCCTGCTCTATGCCGCCGCCAAACCCTCGGCCCCGGCCGAGTTGGTTCAAGCCGTCAAGGATGGAGACATCACCACCCACAAGCAGTATCAGGATTTGCTGGCCAAGCTGAAAGTAGAACAGGCCGCCCGGGAGGAAGCCGAACGAGCTCTCGCCACCGAGAGGCAATCCGGTGCAGGCACAAGCGCCCTTTTGGCCGATGAACAGCAGCGCTGCCAGCAAGCAAACGAGGCCCGCATTGCAGCAGAAAATCGCGCCGCAAACGCCGAATCCCGCGCCAAAGCTGCCGAAAACAGAGCCGCCGGCGCCCAAAAGCTGGCCGAGCAGCGCGGCACAGAGAACACCGAACTGAAAGCCAAAATCCGTGAACTGGAAAACCAGCCCCGTGATGTGGCGGTGGTTCAGCCCGGCGAGGAGCAGATCGAAGTCTGGCGCCGGGAAGGTGCCGACCGCATGGCCGCCACGATGCAGGAAACGGTGCGCAGGGCCCATCAGGAAAAACTGAACGCCCAGAGCCAGATAGCCGACCTACAGCAGCAGCTAGCCACCGCCCGCCCCGACGCCGACGCCTGCCAGCGCACCGCAGATACCCTGTACGAGACGGCAGAAAACCTGCGTATTCTGCTGCGCACCCAGTTAAAACAGGCGCAGCTTTCCCCGACCGCCTACGGCAAAGTAGTAGCACACGTCTTGCAGGTTGCCCGCACCTTGCTGGACACGGTGCGCGTCTGCGCCCCCGATGGGTACGATATGGACAGTGAGGAGGATGACGATTTTGAATGAGAAAAAACTGGTGAAGCTGATGAAAGCAGCCTACAAAGGCGGCGGCGTAAAAGTATGGCGCAGCGCAAAGGATGTGCTGTGTCTGGTCGGTTCTGGCTGGGCCTGCGCCATGCTGTGGAAATATGTCCCCGGCCCGGTACTGGGACTGATTGCCGGCTGGTGCCACGGCCTGCCCCACAAGGGAGAGGGATGGTGGTGTATGGATGCCTACGGCGATGCCCCGGACCAGTTGGACGGTATGCCTGAGCCGCTGCCCACACTGCAGGATTCCCCCGTGCTGGAAGACAGCCTCATCACCATGGACTTTGCCTGCATGGGGTACCGGGCGGCACAGAGCGATGGCCACCGCATCCGGTGGTTTGACACAGTCGGCATCGAGATGCTGGACCGACTGGCCACCTTCGGCGGCGATGTGCTGGACATTTACAATGCCATGCCCTGGGGACGCTGGCATGACCCCGAGACAGGCACGGTGATCTATCTGGAAACGGTCGAGCGCATCCGCCCCGACCTGACCGCCAAACTTGGGGAAATCGACTACCGCAAGCCGGGAGGTGGCAACCATGACCGGGTATGATGCCACTACGCTGCCCAGAGCCGCAGCACTGTACGGTCCCCAGCGCATTGAATATCGTGTATTGCATGACCTGGGGACACTCCTCTTTCAGGCCGGTCAGATGCAGGAGTATATTGCAAACTTGTTGCGCAGCGAACCTGTAAACTCGGAAGCCCTTGGCATGCGTATCGGCTATGCCAAAATCTCTGCCATTGATTTGTATGTTTCTCTGAATCTTTTGGAAGAGGTTCTGGGCCGCCACCCGATTGCGGCCCCCTATCCCCTTTCAGACCTCTACGAAAACCGTATGAGGACATTGGAACAGCAGGTCAAAAAGGTGGAAGATGACCGGCACTACCGGGATTACTGGAACAATCCCTATCCTACCGGCACCCCGCAATATGAAAAACGGGAAGTGTTGGATATGGTCTGCACCGTGGCGGCCCGGGAGGCCGCAAAAAAGGAGGTATCTCAGAATGAGTAATTTGTTCACCCCGGTGACCCGGGAAAAAGCCAAGCTCCGCATGGCCCTGCAGGGGGTGTCCGGCGGCGGCAAGACACTGAGCGCCCTGTATATTGCCTTCGGCATGACCGGCGACTGGTCCAAAGTCGCCCTGATCGACACTGAGCACGAGCGTGCAAGAGAATACGCCACCCGCAGCGACCTGCCCACTCCCACCGGCGCTTTTCTGTATGCCCATCTGGACCCGCCTTATACCGTGGAGAAGTACATCCAGTATGTGCGCACCGGCGCCGAAGCCGTAGGCCCGGACGGCGTGGTCATTGTGGACAGCCTTTCCCACGCCTGGAGCGGCGAGGGCGGTGTGCTGGAATATAAAGATCAGATCGCCGCCAACCAGCGCGGCCAAAACAGCTACACTGCATGGAACGCCGCCGGCAAGCTGCAGAACAGTCTGGTGGATTCCATTCTGTCGGTTCCCTGCCATACCATCTGCACGCTGCGGGTCAAGCAGGACTACGCCCTGCAGCCCAACGAGCGGGGCAAGATGGAACCGGTCAAACTGGGCCTTGCCCCCATCCAACGAGATAATCTGGAATATGAGTTCGACATCGTGCTGAACATTGCCCGCAACCATGTTGCTACCACCAGCAAGGATGTAACCTTTCTGGATGGTCTGAGCGCCGTCATTACGCCGGAACTGGGGCAGCAGCTGGCCGCATGGCTGAACGACGGTCAGGAGCCGCAGCGTTGGATGTGTACCGACTGTGGGAAGATCATCCAGTCCGGTGTCAACCGCGCCACTGGCGAGATCATTCCCGCCGCCGATGTAGCAGCTCTGGGTGAAAAGCAGTTTGGCCGTCCGCTGTGCCGAAACTGCTACAAGATCGCTCTGGATACCCGCAAAAAGAGAGAGGAGGCGCCTGCCCATGATTCCGGCGAAGAAAAAGCGGCAGCACAGGGATAAACTGCAGCAGCAACGCAACCGCAACGGCACCGTCTGGGAAGAACAGCTTTGCGAGGAACTGAACGCTTTACCTCAGGCCTGGGCCCGGTGCTGGCCCAAGTCCTGGCACGGCCAGCCCTTCGACATCAGCGCTCAGGTGGAAGGCCGCGCTCTGGCCATCGAGTGCAAGAGCATCGCCCGGGGAAATCTGCCCTTTTCCGCCCTGCGCACCAACGAGATCGAAAACCTCAGCCGGTTCGAGGACGCCGGCGGCTTTGCCCTGCTGGCTGTGCGGCGGCTGGACCCTCCGCTCCGGGTGTTCGTGCCTTGGTGGACGGTGCGGGACCGCATTCTGGCCGGGGACCGAGGAAGCCTCCCTCTGGGGCATCAGCCACGGACGCTGGCAGATGCCTGCGAGTTTGGGAGGTGAGCGCACCGTGATTGTAACATTGGACGGACGCCTCCATCTGATCGACTGTCCCGCCAAACTGCGGCACCAACTGATGGATCGCCTGACCATCCCCAACCCTGCTTACCAGAGGGCATCGGCCATGGGATTACCAACTTGGAATATTCCCAAAGAACTGATGCTCTATCAGGTGGACAACAACGAACTGATCCTGCCCCGGGGGCTGGCCATGGAGATTTGGCGCAACCGCCCCAAGGGAACAAGCCGGCGGGACTGCATGACCCTCTGCCCTGTCCCCCAGTGGCCGGCAAGTGATATCCGGCTGCGGGACTACCAGCAGCGCACGGCCCGGGCCGTGCTGGAAAGCAAGGTGCCACAGGGTGTCATCGTAATGCCCTGCGGCGCCGGAAAAACAGAGACCGGGCTGTACCTTGCCAAGGCAATCGGACAGCCGGTGCTGTGGATTGCCCACACCATCGACCTTATCCGCCAAGTACAGGACCGCGCCTTTCTTCGACTGGGTCTGACCGGCGACCAGCTTGGCATGCTGGCCGGAAGGCATCGCCATATCGGCACCAACCTGACGGTAGCCACCATACAGACACTCTACCACATGGATCTGGACGAGCTTGCCGGACGGTTTGGAACCGTCATCATAGACGAATGTCAGCATGTGGTGGCAAACCCCGCCAACGCGGAAATGTACAACAGCGTACTGGGGTGCCTGCCCGCCTATTACCGCTACGGGCTGACGGCCACGCCCGACAGAGCCGACGGCCTAGCAGATACCATCCATATGATTCTGGGGGACACACTGGCTCAGGTGAGCCAGCAGGAGCTGGTAGAAGCTGGCGGTACTGTACTGCCGGTCATTCAACCGGTACAGACCGAATTTCACTATAGCCCCGGCGCCAGAGAGTACGATCATATCGACCCCAACCGTCTGCGTCGCCACATGGCCGCAGACAACGCCCGTACAGCCCGCATTCTGGCCTACCTGTTGCCCACCCTTTTGGCAGGGCATACCTGTATCGTGCTGGGCAGCAGTCTGGATATGTTGGCCCGGCTGGAGCAGGCTCTGGCCAAAGATAAGGACCTGCAAGAGCGTGGCATTCTCTGCCGCAGTATCAACGGCAGCACCCGCGCCCCCCTGCGTGCCGAATCACTGCGGGAGCTGCGCGCTCCGGACAGTCCCGCTCGCTGCTTGCTGGCTACCTACCAGCTGGCCAAGGAGGGTCTTGACATTCCCCGCGCTGACCGCCTGTTTCTGGTACAGCCGGTGCGGGATTCCACCGCCATTCAGCAGTCCGTTGGACGCATCATGAGACCGGCCCCCGGCAAGATCGATGCCATTGTTTATGACTTTGTAGACGCATGGGTCCCCACCTGCCAGAGCCAGTGGTCTGCCCGCAAAACCGTCTACCGTAAACTGAATGCCAATATTCACCCCATTCAGAAGGAGGACAAAAACCATGGATAACTACGCCTACCTGAACGCACTGGAAAATGACTATCAGCAGGCTGAAACTGCAGAAACCGGTGGTCGGCTACCCAATGGCCGGTATACGGCCATCCTCAACGAAGCACGGATCTATCCGCCGGATGAAAAGAAAAACTATCCGCGCTTCTCCACCAGCTGGGTCGTCACCGAAGGGCCCTACAAAAGCCGGTTCCTTTATCTCAGCTTCAACTTTACACCTCAAGGCTTTCCCTACTACAAAGCCTTTGCAAAGGCTGTTGGCGTGGATGTTCCCCATCTGGCGATGCTGCCGGATCATCTGCAGGACTTTTCCGGCAAGATTGGCCAGCTCACTTTGGCGGATGATCGCCAGAACCCCCAGTACCAGCGTGTTTTCTTCGACCGCCTGGTGGGCACTGGTCAGGTATCCGACTATCTGAAGCCCAAGGCTCCTGCGTCTGACCCTGATTTTGAACCGCTGCCTGATGAAGACGACGTTCCGTTTTAAGGAGGAATCATGAGCATACCCGAGGAACTTAAAACAACACCGCGGTGGGTATGCTGCACAGCCGATAAACTGCCCATCTGCCCCAGAAACGGCGCTGCTGCCAGCAGCACTGACCCGGGAACCTGGGCTGATTATGCCACGGCAACCGAGGCGGTATCCCGTCTTGGATGCCGTGGCATCGGCTTTGTGCTGGGCGGCGGTATTGCAGGTATCGATATTGATCACTGCATAGATCCCAAGACGGGGGTTGTGGCAGATACGGCATTGTCCATCGTCGAAGCCATGCAAAGCTATACCGAGATCAGCCCCAGCGGCACCGGTTTGCACATCCTGTGGCGCGGCACCAAAGCGGGTCCGTCCTGCCGGAAAGCGCTGGCCCCTGGCATGGGGCTGGAGATGTACGACGGCGGACGGTATTTTACCGTCACTGGCCGAAGCTGGCACGACCCGCCGATGCCTCTGGCTGAGCGCACCGCCGAAGCCGCCGAAATCTACCACCGGTATCTGGAAAAACAGAAACCCACCGTCCCCACTGCTGCACAGGCCATCCCTGTGCAGCCCCGGCCGGCCGGGGCGCCGCTGGATTCCGAAATACTGAAAAAAGCCAAACAGGCAAAAGGTGGCGAGAAACTGGCTGCCCTGCTTGCCGGCAACTGGCAGCCCTACGCCCCCAGCCGCAGCGAGGCGGATTTAGCCCTTTGCAACCTGTTGGCCTTCTGGCTGGGTGCCGACAAGGCGCGCATGGATGCGGCTTTCCGGGCTAGCGGCCTCTACCGCAAAAAGTGGGACGAGCGGCGCGGTGCCGATACCTACGGCAATCTTACTCTCTCCCGCGCTCTGGCCGACTGTCAGGAAGTCTACGATCCAAGCCACACCGCGATCCCGGCAACCTCTGCTGAAGAAACCGAGGCAGAAGTTGCCGACCTTTTGCGCAGCATGGGCATTACGCCCGAGAAAAAACAGGCGCCGCTGCCCACACCAACTGCTCCTGCCCCTGGCCGCAAAACCTACAGTCTGGACGATACCGGCAACGCCCGGCGCTTCCGGGATCTGTACGGTGAGCGGGTACGCTACAACTACACTCAGGGGTGCTGGATGCTGTGGACAGGGCAAGTCTGGCGCCGGGACGAGACCGCCGCCGTCAAGCAGCTGTGTGACGAGATGCTGGACGGCATGGAAAAGGGGCTTTTCGGCATCCATGATCCACAGCAGGCCGCAGCGCTGCGCAAGTTCATTCAGAAAAGCCGCGGCAGCCATGCCAAGGACAATCTGCTCAAAGAGGCCCAGCATCTGACCGGCATTCCTGCCACTGACAACGATTTTGACAAGGCCCGTGGGATATTCAATGTAGGCAACGGCGTACTCAAACTGCGAAGCGGAACCCTGCACCCCCATGACCGCACCCGCCTCATCACTCGTCTGGCCGGAGTAGACTACGATCCAAAAGCCACCGCCCCGGTCTGGCAGAGCTTTCTGCACAGCGTGACCGGCGGTGACGAGCAGCTGCAGCATTATCTGCAGTGCATGGTGGGCTACATGCTCACTGGTTCCACTAGGGAACAGTGCATATTTTTCCTGTATGGTGATGGTTCCAACGGCAAGAGCACCTTTCTAGATGTACTGGCCGACCTGTTCGGCTCCTACGCGATGAATGCCCAGAGTGAGACCATCACCGCCCGCCGCCAGTCCGACAGCCCCCGGGCCGATATTGCCCGGCTCAAAGGCGCCAGACTTGTAACGATCAGCGAGTGCCCGGCCGATGTCTGGCTGGATGAAGCCATCGTCAAGCAGCTGACCGGCGGAGACACCGTCACAGCTCGCTATCTGTATGGACGGGAATTCGAGTTCAAGCCGGAGTTTAAGCTCATCATGGCCACCAACTACAAGCCACGCATCC
>NZ_CALADU010000286.1 GCF_937890665.1 uncultured Subdoligranulum sp. | reverse complement strand
TCGTTCTGCCATTCCGGCGGGCGGTCCACACCGAAGATGGCCGCTTCGTCAAACTTCATGCCGATGGCTTCGTTGACGCGGGGGATCACCTCGCCCATGATGTCAAAGCTGGCGTCGGCCAGTACCGCTTCGGGGATGGGCACGATGACGGCCAGTTCCCCGGCGGTGATGTAGACATTCTCCCACTGCTGGCGGCTGGTCTGCTTCACGCCGGTGTCGCCGCCGACCCAGTAGGCCATGGGCAGCATGGACAATACCGGCACGCGGGTCTGCTTGCTGGTCATGTTGGGCAGTTTGCGGCCCAGCTGCATCAGGATAGAGTTTTTCGGTGCATCCTGAAACACCGTCTTCATGATCTGCTCCTGGATGAGAGCTTCGGCGCTCTCGCGGGATACGATATTGACTGCCATTTGATCCTCTCCTTATCTGTGTCCGAACACGGCGCGAATCGCCGCGTTAGCCTGTTCGTTCGTGGTAGGGCCTGCCGGGGTGCCGGTGGCGCTGCTGCTCACGCGGGGCAGGCCGCCTTCCGGGGCAAAGGCGCCCGGGTCGGTCTTTTTGTACGATGCGACATAGTCGTCAAAGCCCAGCAGGGTGCCGTCATCCTGTAGCGGCAGGTTTTTGGCCTTGAGGTCGGACAAAAATGCCTTTTTGGCGCTGTCACTGGTGAATTTCAGGCCGGACGCTGCGCTGTCGGCGGCATACCCGGCTTTCAACTCAGCGACCTGCTTGTCTGCCTGCTGCTGGGCCTGGGCGGCTTTGGCCTTCCATTCGGGGTCATAGCCTTCCAGCTTTTTGTTGGCGTCGGCCAGACTGGTGCGCGCCGTGTCGCGCTCTGCCGTCAGCGTGGCCACGCTGGCTTTCAGGCCGTTCATTTCTTCGCCGTTCATGGCAAAGACGCGCTGCACCTGCTCATCGCTCAGGCCCAAGGCTTTGAGGTCTTCTGTCTTCATCGGTCGTTTCTCCTTTCGGTCATTGCAGATAGCCTTTTTAAGGCGGTCGGCTCCGCCAGTCTGTGCGGCTGATAAGTCCCGCCGCCGGGCAATAAAAGTGCCCGCCCCGGCCTCATGCGGCCAAGGTGGGCATAAAAATGCGCCTTTGCAGTTGAGTGCAAAAGCGCATTTAATATATTTAGTTAGCGTTTGAATCTTTCAAATAAAAATGGCGGCCTGCGGGCAGCATGTCCTCATCGGGCTGTTTCCCCGCCAGCGTGCACAGCGCCAACTGGTAACACTGTTCACGGTTATAATACAATGCAGCCTTGTCGCCCATCTGCATCAAAAGTTTGGCAGTGTCCACACGGGAGTTATTCAAGCGGGCCTGAGCTTCCATCATGCGGGCATCGACTTTGGGCATTGCCGCCTGAATTTCCTTGACCTTGAGCTGTTCCTCCATCATATTGAAAGCCCGGATGTACTTGAGCTTCCATTCCAGAGCATCCTTACCGGTAAAGCCCATGGCCAGCAGGGTGAAGCCGTCACGGTTCATCTGATACATGGGGTAAGACTGTTTGTTTGCCGCTGTGTAGGTGGTTTCATAGAACATATCTGCCACTGCGGAATTTTCCGCAGTGATATTTCTGATAGATTCCAACACATCACGGTGATTTTTTTTGAAGTGTTCCGCCACCTCGCGGCTGGTCACGGTAGGCTGGCCGTTGTAGTGGCCAATGATGATATGCTCACTCATGGCGGGCGTTCCTCTCTCACCCCACTGATGCGCCCGGCGGCAAACACATCTGCCACAAAGGTATAGAAGTTGGTAGCGTCCCCTTTAATAGGATGGGCAGTATAAAAGTCGGAGATGGTCTCCGCCCAGTCCAGTTCAGCAGGGGGTACGATGCTGGCGGTATTTGATGGCTTCGCGGGGTGTGCAAAGAATTTGATTCATGGTAAAAAACTCCTTATCGCTTGTCTTGTAAGGAGCCGCCGAATCTGATATAATAAATTTCAGATAGGGTAACTCCTGTCTTGTAATAACCGTAACCTGTTCACTTCCTACGGCGGCAGGTTGCGGTTATTTTTGTACCTCGGCATATTGCTGCTCAATACCTCTGCGGACTACTTCGGAACGGTTCAGCCCTTTTACTTCACAGCACTTATCAAGTTTTCCCAGTGTTTGTTCGTCAAGGCGTACTCGTAAAAGATAGTCTTTAGGGTTATCAGTCAGTTTTGTGCCTTTTTTCAAGCCAGACATATTGCACCTCACTTTCCTTGTGGCTACAAACAAATTATAGATTGTTGCCACAAAGTTGTCAAGTGCTTTCTTGAAAAGCGCATGAAAAAGCACGGTGCAGTTTGCATCGTGCTTTGGCGTATTCAGTTGTTATGGAAGGACGTCCTTGATTCCACGGGCAAGGCTGGCAGCCTGTTTCATCAGGCTATTTTCATTCAGGTATTCAAGACCCTTTAAGGTGATACGAACATCGATGGGCGATTGAATCTGAATGCCGCTGCGAATATATCTCGTGACATGCAAACCTTCGATATATCCGGCCTTGTCCAGCTGGATCAGCAGCGCGTGAAAGCGATTATCATTCGTCCCGAACCGTTCGGAGGTAAAGCCTTCGCTGTCAAACTCCTCAAAATCCATACTGTCGCGTAAAAATTTCAGAATACGGTAAATAATACGGAAATCTTCCACGTTGTTTTCACCCCCGAATCAGTTCGATTTTTTCGATTTCTGGTGCGAAAAGCTCAAAGATGCCGATCGAAATACTTTCCGGGTCTGGTTCGTTGTCCAGTGCGGAAGTATAGTCGTAGGCGAGTCCTTCAAACACTTGCCCGTCTTTCAGTGTGATGCGAACATTTTTGCCGCTGTATTCCCATAGCTTCATTTCTTTCTCTCCTCCATGGGAACCACATGTGTTCCGCGTTTTCCGTAGTGAATGGCAAAACGGTGCGTTGGTGTAGCAACGCCGGTCTCCGGATTTACAGATTCACCAATAAGATGATCTGCGGTCACAAATTCCTTGTGCGTCCAATTTCCTTTCCTGTCCAGCTTGGGGGCTCCCGTACCGCTGTACTGATCGACCAGCTGCTGCGCGTCCTCCATCGTTCCATATAGGAAGCTTCGGTTGCCGAGGTCACGCCCTTCTTCCCGGATATGCTTGCGCTGGTTTCCCGTATTCAGTGACTTTGGCGTGTCAGCGGAACGAATTTGTTCAAGGACCTTTTTTCGATTTTCATTATAGGCCTTTTCCAGCTTCCTGACAAGCGCAGAGGCTCTACTGGCCTGGCTGTGCCCGAAACCAGAAACCGATGTTCGAGCGCTGTCATTGCGGGTTCCAGTCTCATGTGTAAAGGCAGCGAGATCCTGCCGACACCGCTTCAATCGAACCGCGGTATCGGTAGTGTCCACACCAGCGGATGCCTCGGCCAGATAACGCCGCTTGTACTTGCGTACCTGACGTTCCAACGCGCGCTGCATCTGAGTGATCTCGTACCGGGTGTACTGCTTGCCGTTGTACTCGACAGTTTTGGCGCTGAGTGTAGCCAGTCGCTCAGTGGTGTAATTGGGAACCGAAATCCCCGGGAAGAACGGATAAAAG
>NZ_CALADU010000285.1 GCF_937890665.1 uncultured Subdoligranulum sp. | reverse complement strand
GGTTTCTTTCTGTTGCACTATCCCTGGGGTCACCCCCGGCTGCCGTTAGCAGTTGCCATGCCTCTGTGAAGCCCGGACTTTCCTCAGGCGGTTCTTACGAACCGTCCCGCCGTCGTATGTTCCACTCGTTTTCGGCTTAGTATAGCATAAAAGCATCGGTTTGGCAAGTGTTACAAAAGCAGTTGCACAAGCAGTAGCGCTGTTACCCCCGGTAGTCCCAACACCACTGCCACAAAGCCGGTAAAGCGATTAAGCGGCAAATCGACCCCTGTAACTGGTGCCAATAGTGCCAGAGTCGCTAACGTTCCTACCCCACACAAAGCTCCAGCCAATAAGGTCCGTAAAGGATGTCGCTCTCGGGCTGCGCATCGCCCCACAATCCATAGGCACACACCTGCGCAGCCCCATAGCCAATACTTGGTCATGGATCTTCTCCTCCTACCCGCAACATCCGAAGCAGCGCTCGACACCGGCACATCAATGCCGCATGCTGATAGGTAAGCTGTTCGATATAAAATGGGTCCTGCGCCTCTTCAAAGGCCACCTCATTGGCTCGCAATGCCTGCATCGCCCTTTTGAGTTCTGCCTGCATGGCACGACGTTCTTTTTCCTGTCGGGTCATTCGCTTAAACACAGGCTTCTCCCCCATCTCACAGCAAAATACAGATCAAGCCATCGCACCCTTCGTTGATTATGCGTTCCAACGTCTGCTGAAGCCGGTTGCGTGCCTCCTGCGGCATATGCAGCAGTTTGGCCTGCACGCCTTCGCTGACCAGCTCATTTAAGCTTTTCCCAAAAATGTTCGTACTCCACAATTTCCCGGGGTCCGTTTCAAAATCCGCCAGTAAGCTCTTGATTAGTTCCTCCCCTTGCTGTTCACTGCCTACCGTCGGGGACAATTCGGTATGAATGTTGGCACGCATGATATGAAGGCTAGGTGCACTGGCTGAAAGCCGAACACCATACTGACCACCTTGGCGTACAATCTCCGGTTCTTCCAATGTCAGTTCATCAATGCTCGGCATTACAATTCCATAGCCGGTGGCCTCCACCTGTTCCAAGGCCGACTTGATCTTGTCATAGGCGCGCTTGGCCCGCGCCAAGCTAACCACACAGGGCAAAAGGCTAGCTTCGTCCACAATTTCCAATCCAGTTTGTTCGCCCAGAATCTTATAAAAGATGTCCGGCGCAATGGTTGCCGCGATGCGCACCGTTCCCGTGGCTAAGTCCATGCCGGTCAGCGAAGTCCCTACGATATACTCACAGTCCAGCTGAGGTCGATGACCTGCCACATCAGCCATCTTTCGAATACCGCCAGCATAGGCCAACATTGAAGAGTAAACGGTACTCTGCAGCCAGTGCCCCGCTTCCAACATGGTCACCCAACTGGGCATATACACCGCGATTTCCTGCACGGGGAATTCGTATAAAAGAGTTTGCAAAAGCCGGTCAATCGTATCCGCCGTCATCGTCACACAGTTGATGGGAAACACTGCATGATGGTAAAGCTCTGCCATCTGCGCAGCCAACTGCTGGGCCTCATCGGATTCCGGCTCGGCACAGTTGAGCAGAATGATATAAGGCTTGCCAATGGCTTCCAATTCCTCCACAATGCGCTGTTCCGCCTCGCAGTACCCCTCCCGCGGCAAATCTGCCACCGAGCCGTCGGTGGTTACCACCACCCCAACGGTGGCATGCTCACGAATCACACGACGTGTCCCGGTTTCCGCCGCCAAGTCAAACGGAACTTCATGATCAAACCATGGACTTTTGACAAGCCGCGGCGCATCGTTTTCTTCATGTCCCAGCGCCCCCTCGACCATATACCCCACACAGTCGATAAGCCGCGCCCGAAAACTCCCGCCCCCAGAAAGTTCGATGGTTACCGCTTTTTCTGGGATAAACTTCGGCTCGGTGGTCATAATCGTACGCCCAGCAGCCGACTGCGGCAACTCGTCATTCGCACGGGCCCGTCTGGCTTCGTTCTGGATATGCGGCAATAACATCAATTCAGAAAACCGCTTGATGAAAGTACTCTTACCGCTGCGTACAGGGCCAACCACGCCCAGATAGATGTCGCCACCCGTGCGCTGTGCAATATTCTGATAGATCTGTTCCTGAGTCACAGTCGCGCCTCCTTTACAATGCCGCCGGAATCAGCAGGCATGCCGTTTCCGTAGTAAGGTCCTGTGGCGGCACCCCTTCGTTTTCCAGATGATTCGCCGTTGCCAAATCTCTTGCCCTTGCGTGATAACGTTTGGCAATATCAAACACGCGCTCTCCCTGTCGGGCATAGTACAGGAACAAAGCCGGTCCATCGTTTCCTGCTGCGTATTCCTCTCCCAGTTCTACGTTACACAGTGCCTCACGGCCTTCTGCTTGCAACAACACACCTGTCAGTTGAATTTCCAATTCCACCCGCAGTTGTGCCCCGTTCTTACCGCTGTTAACCCGCACCACAGAAGCCCCCGCACAAGCATAAGCGTCTGCCGTATTGCCGTTCCAGACTCCTTCTGGCTGCCATACGAACGTCTTGTCGTAGCAGGTCACTTCCCCTCGTTCGTCTGCACACAGAACATGGGCCACTCCCTTCCCACATAAGCGGAAAGTTTCTTTGTCTTCTGCACTCTCCGCCGTTGTAGGCACCGCCGCCCCCAACGTCACAAAACAGCCTTTCACCGTCACATTGGGGTTCGGCAGATCATCTTCCAATACCACCGGCACTCGACCAGTCACTTCCGCTGTTTGACGCAAAAGTTTACAACTGGTCTGCACCGTCTGGGTTTGACAGATTGTAGAATAGGCATCTGCCACCACTGTACGAGTCGATTCATGCCAAGCCGTCAGATACAGCTTCCATGTAATATTCAGCTCCGCTTCCCCGCTTCCTTCCGCAGCCGTAAGGGTACACGCCATGACCTCTCCCCACACTACGCAGGTATCCTCTTCGGTAATTCCCGGCACTTCTACCGACTGTTGCACCGGAATTTCTTTCTGGCGGACCATCAATTCTTCCGATCCTTCCGGCTGGTAACACACCTGTACTTGCAGCGTTCCCTGCACACTAGCCTGACCAGTTTGCAGCGATATTCCGCCCAGCACAAAACTGCCGTCAATATCCAGAATGGCGTTGCCTGCATCCGGCATCGGCAGGGTTGTCTCGGCGGTAAACGTCTTTTCTTCCGCAGCAATGCGGTTCAATCCACACAGCGAGCGCGTTCGCTGTTCAATACCGCAGTCCGCCAAGGCAGTAAGAAGCTCACATTCTTTGGTAACCAACACAGCCCCACACAAAATGTATGCGCCTCGCAGATCGATGCGGTGTTCGCTGACTGCTCGGCAGTTGCAGTACTCCGGCTCTCCCCATACTTGAGCCGGACCTTCTGCATAATTACCGGCGGGAAGCTCGACCGACTTTTCGAACGCGAACTTCTGTTCGGTACGGTAAAGTTTACATCCCGGCTCATCGCTTTGATAGTATACCGTACAGCGCAGGTAGCCTTCGCTTTGCCACCGGTTCCCTGTCACACGGTTTTGCAGCACTACCGGTTCCAGCAAACACTTGACGATTTTGAACACCGCCGGAAGGTAGTCCGGAATGAGGATCTCCGTTTCTACCGGAAGCTCCAACCGAGTTTCCCATCGCCCGCCATACGCTGCTATGGTGTCCTTAAACACCTTAAGTTCCATCTTTGATTGCCCCTTTCCGTTGATTGCTTGGTTGACTGTCTGGTGCATGTATATGCGGTGGGGCAAAAAAATAATCCCTGCCTTGCGGCAGGGATTTTTGAGAAGTTGTTAGACCTTGAATGCTGCGCGAAGCAGCCAGCGCAACGCGCGCGGGCAGCGAACCACAACCACATGCATGGCATACACCTCACTTTCAGCTTGCGATGTATGCCATACTATGCAACGATTGCTGTGCTGTGTTACCCATCTGCCCGCGTCAGTACCACAAGACCATGGCCTGTGCGGCACTGCAAGTGTGCGATGGGTTCGGTAAATTCATTGCTGGTTCCCAGCGGATAGTCCAATTCCGAAAGGGTTGCATCTTGTAATGGATAGTAAACACCTTCTAAGGTAACGCCTGTCATCGGTTCCCCCAGTGCAAAAACCGACAGATACATCCAGTCCTTGCGTGCCAACGCTAAGGGACATTCCGGCAAAAGGAAATGCATCTCGCTTTTCGAATCTGCCAAAACAGTATGCACCCCATGAAGGCTCAAATATAAACCGGTAGAGATATTCGCAAACATATGCTCTACACGTGCGCCGCCTAATGCCCCCAACAGGACCGCTTCCTCATATCCATGTTCAACCAACCATCGGGCAGCGAACTGAGTGTCGGTATCGTCTTTCACGTGAGGCAGGACAATCGTTTCCCAATCTGTAACAGGCTGCGGAGCCGAGTCGAAATCCCCTACAATGAGATCCGGCCGCACCCCCAGTTTGGCGGCGTTGCGGTACCCCGCATCGCATGCAACGATAAAATCCTGCGGCTGTAGATAGGAGGCCATCTCCGTTCCAATCGGTACCGCTGAAAACACAACGGCTCGTTTTTTCATCGTTCCCACTCTTTCCGGACGCTGGCTTCCTCATACATAGCCAGATAACTGGCGTAGCGCGTCTTACTGATATTGCCTTCCTCTACCGCGGCACGTACAGCACAGCCCGTCTCGCTGCGATGCGAGCACCCCGTAAAGCGGCATTGCCCAAAGTATGGTTCAAACTCTGGAAAAGTGTGTTGCAAATCCTCTTTGGGGATTCGGCACAACTTCTGGGCTTCCAGACTCGCAAACCCCGGTGTATCCGCCAAACGTCCGCCGCAGATTTCGAAAATTTCCACCTCGCGGGTCGTATGCCGTCCACGTCCCAACTTTTGGCTAATCTGGCCGGTTTCTCGGTTCAGTTCCGGCGCCAATGCGTTTAGAAGCGTAGACTTTCCCACACCAGAGTTCCCGCAAAATGCACATAGATGGCCTCGAATATACCCACGGATTTCTTCAAGACCTTCACCAGTCTCATAATGCAGTTGAATCAACGGAATTTTGCTTGTAGCATAAGCCTGTTTAAGCATGTCAGCTGCAGCCAAATCGGCTTTGGTCACAACCAAGACCGGCTGCACCTCTTTATAAACCGCAGCCGCTGCCAGCTCATCCAGCACCAAAGTACTGGGAACCGGCTGGGTTGTACTAGCCACAATAAAGAGGACATCCAAATTCGCCACCGGGGGACGGATAAATACATTCTTTCGCGGCAAAATCGCATCGATCATCGAGCCGTCGGGGGACAACACTACATTGTCGCCTGCCACCGGCTTAATACCGCTCTTACGGAATATACCGCGTGCTTTGCATTCTACAATGCCGTCCTCTGTACGGACATAGTAAAACCCGCCGATGCCTTTTGTAATATACGCCATCGTTCCCTGCATCATTATTTAGGATTGCCTTGCGAGTCGCACAGCACGCCGTCTTCATTCCACATGGTGCCGTCCGGCAGCTGGTGGATCGTATGGCTGCCGTCATTGCTCTGCCACCAGCTTTCGGCAATGGTTCCGTCCGAATTTTCCGGTGCCGGCGTTTCCACTGGCGTTTCCGGGATGCCATTAGAAACAATCAACGTAATTACTGTACTTACACGCGCTTTCGTGCCAGCCGCAGGGCTCTGGTTCAAAACCGTACCTGCCGGTTGGTCGCTAGCCTGCTCCACCACGCGGATCGAAACATTCAAATCCTTCACGTCGCTACGCGCATCATCGACCAACTTACCCGTGAGGCTGGGGATCGTCACTGTGGAGTCAATCACCGCACGGCTCACATACATGATCACCGTAGAATCACCTTCCACGGTTTCTCCCGCCGCAGGGCTGGTGTAAATTACCGCACCGTTGGCCACCGTGTTATCCTGCATGGGCTTTTGCATCACGTTCAACCCTAAATCTTTCAGAGTTTGCTCTGCATCGGCAGCCACCATGTTTTTGGTTTCGGGTATGGTCACATACTGGGTTCCCAGACTAACCGTTAAGGTGATTTTTTGGCCTTCCTTCACCGTACGGCCCGCTTTAGGGTTTTGACGAATGATGGTACCGGCAGGATATGTCGAATTGTATTCCTCCGCTTCCTGCAATTTGAGCAACGTATTGTACTCCGACGCACGGTATTCATCCAACGTCTGGCCTACAAAATTCACTATCGTAACATCCTGCCGGTTAGAGAACAACAGGTTGCTGGAGTTCGTGAAAATCAAATAGACCAAAATGGCCGCGCCGATTACAAAGGCCACCGCCATGCCGAAGAAGATCGGCAAAAGAGAAAACGGCTTTTTCTCTTTATTCTTTTTCTTGCTGGATTTGCTCCGACCGGGATTGGAGGTTCCCACACGGCGCGCCTCGCTGGTGCGGATATTGCTGCCCTTGCTGCCGGCTTTTGCGTTGTTGACAACACGGTTAATGCTCTTTTCGGGATTATCCTGCATATTTCTGTACTCGTATTCGAAGCGCACCGACGGGTTACGCTTAAATTCCTCAATAGCGTTCAACATTTCCTGCGCACTTTGATAGCGTTTGGCAGGATCTTTTTCCATGGCCTTTTCCGTGATCTGACGAAGGCCTTCCGGCACGTTGGGCGCAACCTGCGCCAACGGCTTTGCCTTATCGGAAATCTGCATGATTGCAATGGACACCGCACCGTCCCCATCAAAGGGCAACCGGCCAGAGAGCATCTCATACAGCATCACGCCCACCGAATAGATATCGGTACGAGCATCGGTCTTGTCGCCTTTTGCCTGTTCAGGGCTGATGTAATGCACCGAGCCAATGGCTTTATCGCTGACCGTCTGGCTTTGTGCGCGAGAGAAGCGAGCAATGCCAAAGTCCATCATTTTGATGGAGCCATCTGCCAACAGCATGATGTTCTGCGGCTTAACGTCCCGGTGAATAATTCCCTTGGAATGTGCATGCTGCAAAGCCCCCAACACCTGCGTAGCAAAGTGTACGGTTTCTTTCCAAGTAAGGGCTCCACCGCGCTGTTTGAGATATTCCTTCAGCGTGATGCCATCCACGTATTCCATCACAATATATTGCAGACGATCGGTGACTGACACATCATATACTTTGACGATGTTGGGATGATCCAGAATAGAAATCGCCTTAGACTCATTTTTGAAGCGGCGAACCAGTTCCTCGTTATCCAAAAACTCTTCTTTCAGTACTTTCACCGCGATGGCATTTCCAGTCTTTTCATCGACACCGCGGTACACGTTGGCCATGCCGCCGACACCGACCAGACTTTGAATCAAATACCGGCCATCCAGTCGTTTCCCAATCAGATTATCCATTGTTGACCTCCGTTGTTTCCACGCCCATTAGCAAAACCGTGATGTTATCCTGTCCGCCCGCCTGCAGCGCACGGTCCACCAAAATGTTGGTGGCATCAAAAAACGGAACTTCTTTCAAGATCCGGGCAATCTCACTATCCGGAACCATGTTGGTCAGTCCGTCAGTACACAAAAGCAAAATATCTCCGGCCTCTATCTCACAGCGGTTGTATTCCGGCACGATATTGGCCGCGACCCCCAATGCACGGGTGATCAGGTTTTTCTGCGGATGAAGAGACGCTTGTTCCCGCGTGATCTGGCCGCTATCTACCAGCTGCTGTACCATAGAGTGATCCCGCGTAATCTGCCGCAAGTCACCTTCATGATACAGATACGCTCGGGAATCCCCGGCATGAACAATATGTGCATAGCCATTGCCTGCATACGCGCACACGCCGGTTGTTCCCATGCCTAACATTTCGGGGTCCGAAGTTGCTTTATCATACACAGCGCGGTTCGTCACATCGAACCCCCGCATGATAAAACTTTTTTCTCCCCCCGGCTGTAATGCACGCATCTGTCTGGCAAAATATTGCTGCATGGTATCCGTTGCTATGCGGGCTGCAATTCGCCCGCCGTTCACGCCCCCCATGCCATCACATACAATGCCCCAGGCCGTACCGCCCGCCAGCTGCTGCGCACAGTAATTATCTTGATTTTCCTGGCGACAACTGCCGATATCGGTGATCGCGGCGATCTTCATTCAGGACGTTCCTTTCCTTGGTTTACTCACTCACAGAATATAGTCTTTCCAGTTCATTGGGTGGCTGCTTGTTGGGCATCTTCCCGCCGTAGCTGACCGCAGGCCGCGCTAATATCAGTGCCCAACCGCCGCCTTACCGTTGCATTGACCCCCAAATGTTCCAACTCCTGTTGGAACCGGCGCACGTTGGCTTCATCCGTGGCGGAATATGGGCTGCCATCCACCGGGTTGATGGGAATCAAATTTACGTGGGCTCCCATCCCCTGAATCAAATGCGCCAGCTTTTGCGCCATCTCCGCGCTGTCGTTGACGCCGCGGACCATGGAATATTCAAAACTGATACGGCGACCGGTTTCTTTCTGATAGCGCCTGCAAGCAGGAATCAGTTCCTCCAGCGGGTATGCATCGTTCACCGGCATCATGGAGGACCGAACCTTGTTATCCGGCGCATGCAGCGAAACGGAAAGCGTCAACTGTAAATGCCGCTTAGCCAATTCATCAATCTTCGGAACCAGACCACAGGTGGAAAGGCTGATGTTACGCATGCCAATGTTAACACCTTCTGGACAGGAAATGATTTCCAGAAAGTCCATCACATTGTCGAAGTTATGCAGCGGTTCTCCGATTCCCATTAACACGATGTGCGAGACACGTTCGCCGGTATCTTTCTGCGCCGTATACACTTCCGAGGCGATCTCTCCGGGCGTCAAATCCCGCACACGGCCCGCTTGCGTAGACGCGCAAAATCGGCATCCCATCGCGCACCCTACTTGTGTAGACACGCAAACGGTGTTACCGTACTTGTACCGCATGAGTACCGTTTCAATACAGTTGCCATCTGCCAGTTGCAAGAGATACTTAACCGTACCATCTTTTGATTGCTGCCTGCGGCGAATACTCGGTGCCGCGATGGTACATTGCTCTTCCAACAGCGTCAATAACGTCTTGGGCTGATCGGTCATTTGGGAAAAATCCGTCACCAATTTTTGATGCAGCCATTTAAAAATCTGTTTTGCACGAAATTTCGGCTGTCCCAGCCCCACCAAATATGCGGTCTGATGGTCCAGCGTCAGATCCGATAAACAAATTTTTTCTGTCTCACCCATAGATTTCCCCTCCTTTCCCGAAACTTCCATCATTATAGTATAAACCAAAATTATGTCGAAAGTTTTTCCAAAATGGCTACAAAAAAGCCATCTGTACCGGTTTTATGCGGCAAAAACAGGGTTCCCAAAGGGCCCGCCTGCATGCCGGGCAAGGAAATTTCCGGCGCGACCACCCGAAAATCCGGATTCTTGCGCAGGAAACATTCGATTTGCGCTTGGTTCTCCTGAGAATTGACCGTACAGGTAGAATACACCAAACGGCCGTTTTCGGCAAGAGAATCCGCCCCATTTTGCAAGATTTTTTGCTGAATGGCGCACAAATTCTCCATACCCGCTAAATCTTTATAACGGATGTCCGGCTTTTTCGCAATGACGCCCAAGCCGGAACAAGGCACATCACAGAGTACCCGGTCAAAGCGGCCCCAGTCATCGCGCCGAATCGTCGCATCGTTATGAACTGCTTTCCCGCAGGTCACACCACATCGTGCAAACGCTTTTTCAATGAGCGTTACCCGAGCCGGAACAGCTTCTCCGCTGATCAACGCCCCAGTGTTTTCCATCTGCTGGGCAAGGGTCAAGCTTTTGCCGCCTGGTGCTGCACAAAGGTCCAACACTTTCTGTCCGGGTTTTGCTTGTACACATAAAGCTGCAAATTGACTGGCTAAACCTTGTACATGGTAATCGCCTCTTGTAAATGCGGCTCCTGTGGCCGGCGACCCTTGAAACGCAACCAGTAAGGCGTGTGGCCATGGCCCTTCTTGGACCGTATGTCCCGCAGCTCGCAGTTCTTCGGTCAGTGCCTCGTCGCTGGTCTGCAGAGTATTCACTCGGATTGCAGAAACAGAACTTGCGCGGAACGCCTCCGCCAACGCAAACGCCTCTTGTCCATACTGTTCATACAACAGCTTTGCTACAGACGGCGATAAGCACTCGTATACCTGTAACCGTTCCAACGGATCGGCAAAGTCTTCCGGCTGCACCGACACCACTGCGGCACGGCGTAAAACTGCATTGACCATTCCAGCCGCACTGGTTTTTCCCATAGCCTTGGTCAATTTGACCGATTCATTCACCGCCGCCGGCAACGGCACCTCCATGTAGCGCGCTTGTGCCAACCCCGCCCGCAAAATGGCACGCACCGGGGCGTCCATTTTTTCTACCGGCTTTTTACAAAATCGGTTCAACAGGGAATCCAATAATGGCTGATATTCAAGAACTGTATAAAAAATTCTTGCTGCAAACGCAGCATCTCGCGCCTCCAGCGGCGGCACACACTTTCTCAGCTCCGCATCCAAGACCAGATTGGCATATCCTGCCTGCTCTTGATGCATCAGTGCCTTAACGGCCAATCGGCGGGGCGTCACAGCGAATCCCCCACTTTTAGGCGACGTCCTGCCGCCCAAGCAGTACCTGCCATAGGTTTACCACCTTCCGGTGTTACAGTCAGCAATGCTACCGCTCCACTACCTGCGGCAATCGTCAGCGGCTTTAAGGATACTACCGTGCCGGGCAATGCACCACTTTCGTTTTCGGCCACACGGCACTCCAACACCTTGATGCGCTTGCCGTTCTGCTCAAACCACGCAACCGGCCAAGGGTTCATCCCCCGTACCCAGTTGTGGATCTGCGCAGCCTCCTGTGTGAAAGTAAATTGCGCCATTTCTTTGTTAAGCGGCGGAGCCAGCGTTGCCTTTGCATGATCCTGCGGTTGGGGGTGAAGCTCTCCTGCCTGCAATTTTTCCAGTGCCTTGACCAAAGTCTTGGCACCGATGGCACTAACCCGGTCAAATAACTGACCACTGGTTTCCTCCGGTTCAATGTCCACCGGTTCCACCATCAATACATCGCCCGTATCCAGACCTTCATCCAACTGCATAATCGATACGCCCGTCTGAGCATCCCCGTGAAGCACCGCCCACTGAATGGGTGCAGACCCCCGGTACTGAGGCAGCAAAGAAACATGCAGGTTGATGCATCCATATTTGGCCACATGCAGCAGTTGCGGCGGGATAATGCATCCATAGGCCACCACCACGATAATCTCCGGTGCCAAATCACGAATCAGATCATCGGAAGAGCCATCCCGTAATGTACGCGGCTGGTAAACCGGAATCCCATGTTGTTCCGCCAGTTGCTTAACTGGTGGTGCTGTTAAAATCTGTTTGCGCCCCACCGGTTTATCGCGCCGGGTAAAAACCGCACAGATTTCATGCCCCGCCTGCAGTAAAGCCTCCAGACTTTCTGCTGCAATGTCGGGGGTTCCCATGAACAGGATCTTCATGCGTTAGTCCTCGTCTTCCTCGGGATAGTCATCCTCATAAAAATGGGTGGCCAAGTCCATGATGGTAATACCGTCCAAATGGTTATTTTCATGCTGGATGCAGCGAGCCAACATATCGTCTGCCTCCATCTCAAACCATTCGCCGTGTCGGTCCTGTGCCTTCACCTTGACATGTTTGGAACGAGCAATCGCACCATTATGTCCCGGGAAAGACAAGCAACCCTCATAGAGTTCCACCTTGTCCTCACTGAGTTCCAAAATCTCGGGATTGATGAACTCAATAAATTTGTATTCGTAATTTTCGGGAACTTCCTCCGGCATGTCGCGGTCATCCAAGCAGATAAACAAACGGCGCATCATACCGACCTGAGGTCCGGCCAATCCTAGACCATTCGCCTCCAGCAAAGTTTCCTTCATATCATCCAGCAAAATTCCCAGACGATCATCGAATTTGGTAACAGGGCGGCATACTTTTTTCAGGATGGGATCTCCGTCCTGTACAATCGTGCGAAGTGCCATAAGAGAACTACCTCCAATACTAAACTTATAAATCTCCGTCAGAGTTGAAATCCAAAACCACAGACGCCTTCTGCGGCAATTTCTCTTCCGCATAGGCATCGAGCGTCTCCCGCAGAAGAGCGCGAAATGCCGCGTCATTTCGGCATTTGAGCGTCAACTTATATCGATACTTGCCATTAAGCATTGTAATGCCCATCGGTGCCGGTCCTAGTAGGCGCAAGGGCATCTTCGGATGCTGTGCAGCGCGTTCCGCCAGCAACACCCCAAAGCGATGTGCGGCCATAGCCACAGCGCCTTCCTGCCCGCCAACAAACCCAACAACGCAAAAGGCACAAAACGGTGGGTAAAGTCCAAATTTTCGGAAAGTAATTTCTTCCCGGTAAAACGCCTCGTAATCTTGTGCCGCTGCCAACTGTAAAACGGGATGATTCGGAACGGTGGTTTGAATCAACGCCCGCCCCGGCAGTGCAGCCCGTCCTCCACGGCCTATGACCTGCGTGACCAGACTGAACACGCTTTCATAGGCCCGGAATCCTTGACCAAACAAAAGCGAGTCAATCCCTAAAACACCAACCAGCGTCACCTTTTCGAAGTCAAGACCCTTGGCCACCATTTGGGTTCCCAGCAAAATGTCGTATTCTTGTCGGCCAAATTGCGCCAACATGGTTTCGTGGGCATTCTTTTGACTGGTGGAATCCTGATCCATCCGTAAAATACGGGCTGTAGGCAGCAATTCCGTCAGTTCTTCCTCCACCCGCTGTGTGCCAAACCCACTATAAAGGAGCTTTCCTCCACATTCCGGGCAGAGTTGCGGCAATGGCCGGACCGTATGGCCGCAATGGTGGCACATGAGCGCTTGCTGCGGCTTATGGTAAACCAACGGCACGCTACAGTTGGGACATTTGAGAACATGTCCACAGGTACCGCACATCCCCACCGTGTGATACCCGCGGCGGTTCAGCAGCAGAATGCTCTGTTCCCCTGCCTCCAGATTCTTTTGCAACTCCTGAGCCATGCGGCTGCTGACTTCACGGGGATTTCCAGCCGCCAGTTCAGCCCGCATATCAATAAAATCCACCCGCGGCAGCGGACGCCCGCCGTAGCGCTGGGTAAGGGTAAGCAATTTGTACTTGCCGCACTCTGCGGCGTGATACGTTTCCGTCAACGGCGTAGCCGACGCAAATACCAACAAAGCGTTTTCCATCGCCGCGCGCTTTTTAGCAAGGTCATGGGCATCATACCGCGGAGCCGATTCACTTTGATAGGTGTGTTCTTGCTCCTCGTCGATAATGATAAGACCAATATTTTGCAACGGCGCGAAAACAGCACTTCGGGTCCCCACCACAATATCAGCATTGCCTTGTTGAATCATCCGCCATTGCAGCAGGCGTTCGGTATTGTTCAGTGCCGAATGTTGCACTGCCAGTCGACTTCCAAACGTGGACTTTAGACGGCGAATCATCTGCGGGGTCAGGCTGATTTCCGGCACAAGGACCAACGCCTTTCGCCCCAGCGCCAGCGTGCGCTCAATCAGTTTGAGAAACACCATGGTCTTTCCGCTGCCTGTCACCCCATGCAGCAACGCGGCATGGGGTTTGGCATCTTCCAGATCCGGCAGGAGGGCGTCAAACGCTTGCTGCTGTTCTTCGGCCAACTGAATGGGCTGAGGATCAAACGGAATGCCCGCAAAAAGATCCAGTGCTTTATCCTGTTGAGCAACCGCCAAAACGCCTTTTTCGCAAAGGGAATCTAACGTAGGCTTGGAGATTCCGACCTCATCCAGTTGATGAGCGGTCATAGGCCCTGCCCGCAAAGCCTCTACCGCCGCTGCCTGACGCGGTCCCGGCTTTGGCTTTTGAGGCAATTCCCCCACCAAGGTATAGACCCGCTCTGTGGAACGACTTAACCGGCTTTGCATGACAGGCTTCCCATTTACAAGAGCCGCGCGATACTGAGCGCCATAAGGAATTACCGCTTTTACCGCCTCGAACCATGTACAGAAAGTCCGTTCTTTAAGAAAGCGAACCAACTCTAACAAATCCGGCGTCAAGCGAGTCTGCTCTGGAGCTGCATCATGCAAGGTTTTTAGACGTTTAGGTGCTTCTTCTTCCGCCACGTCCTCTACACTTAGAACGACCGCCATACGAGGTTTATCTCCCCGCCCAAACGGCACCAGCACCATACTCCCCGCCCAAACTCGACCGTTAAGCGTTTCCGGTACTCGGTAGGAATACAATTTATCGAAATGAATGGTCGCATTATCCACTGCGACCTGTGCGATGGAAAGTGTCATTCGTCCTTGCCGTGTTTCAAGCGGAACTGAATAATAGCGTATAGGCTCTCAGCGCAAGTTTCAACCTGCACATTCACCACATGTTCGTCGTAATCCACCGAATTGGCAATTTCCGTTTCGGCACGTTTCAGACGGCGCTGGATTGTCTGCTCATCTTCCGTACCACGGTTACACAGCCGACGCTCCAGCTCCTCCATATCCGGGGGCAAAATAAAAATCGTCGTGGCACCGGGGTACATCCGCTTGATGTTCCCAGCCCCCTCCACTTCAATGACAAGAATTACCGGGATGCCCCGCTCCATGCGAGTCTCGATTTCGCTGCGCAGCGTTCCGTAATAATTCCCGCAATATTGGGTGTGTTCCACAATTTGGTCATGGGCCAGATGATCTTCAAAATCCGCCACGGACATAAAATGGTAGTTGATGCCATCCTTTTCCCCTTCCCGCGGAGCGCGGGTAGTTGCAGACACCGTGTGCTGAATTTCAGGATGATTCTTCAACAGGTTAGCCACCACCGTGTCTTTGCCGGTGCCAGACGGACCTGACACAACAAACAGATACTTTTCGACTTTCATACTTCCTACCTCTTATTCTTCCTTCTCTTCCTGCGCGAAACGGCCCGTCACACTGTCCAATGCGATGCCGGACAATATAACATGATCGGAGTCCATCACCAGAACCGCCTGTGTACGCCGCCCATAAGAAGCATCAATCAATGCTCCCTTTTCCCGGGCATCTTGCACAAGCCGCTTGATGGGGGCCGAATCTGGGCTGACAACCGCAATTACGCGGTCCGCATTTACCATATTGCCAAACCCAATATTGATCAGTTTCATAACGGTTCCTTACTCAATATTTTGAATTTGTTCACGGATTTTCTCAATCTCGGACTTCAGTTCCACTACCAGACGCGTAATCGCCACATCCTGACACTTGGAGCCAATGGTATTGGATTCCCGGTTCAATTCCTGCGTTAAGAAATCCAATTTACGGCCAATCGGCTCGTTCAGTTCCAGAATCTCGCGATACTGAGCAACATGACTATGAAGACGAACGGTTTCCTCGTCGATGGCTGTTTTATCCGCAAAAATGGCCGCCTCGGTCACCAAACGTGCTTCATCAATGCTTCGGTCCCCTAACAATTCCTGCAAGCGAGCGTACAATTTATCGCTGTACGCTTGTACACGACCGGCACTATCTTGCTCGATTTGTGCGACCAGCGTTTCAATCGTCGTAAGGCGGTTCGCCACATCTTCCTTCAGCTTTTCGCCTTCGGTTGCCCGCATGGCGACAAAAGCCTCCACAGCTTGCTCTGCCACAGATTGCACATCCTGCCAGAGTTCCTCTTCATCGGTAGGCGCTGCAGTCTGGGTCAGCACATCGGGAAAGCGAGCCAGCATGCCGGCAGTCACATCGTTTTTCAGGTCCATCCGTTCCGACATGGCGTTGAGTGCCGCACGGTACCCTTGCGCCAACTGCCAGTTTACCGTCACCACCGTATCGGCTGCCGTAACCGACTGGATGGAAAGGCTCAATTCCACCTTGCCGCGGCTAACTTTAGAGGCCACAAGTTTTTTCAGCTTATCTTCCAAAAAAGCGCAGGAGCGCGGCAACCGGGAAGAATATTCAAAGAAGCGTGCATTTACACTGCGCAGTTCCACTTTAATATCGCGACCATGCAGCAATGCTCCGGCACGGCCATAGCCTGTCATGCTTAAAACCATATCCTACACCTCATGCCTGTTTTTGTTCCGGTCCCAGAAACACATATATTGTATATTGTACTATTTTTACTGCCAAGATGCAAGGCGCAAGGATTGCTTTCCCCTGCTTTTCCCCCGATTTTTTACACCCAGACTACAAAAAGCCGCCCCCGCACAAAGCGGGAGCGGCTTTATTCATTTCTTAAACGGGATGAGACTTATTTTCATAATCCGCATGCAGCGCATCTACACCCTGCAGACGGGCATTCCGCTTTTCGAAGAACTTGGGCGCGACCTGCGGGAACATAGCATAGGTCAAAACGTCCTCTTCCTGAATCGCATACTTAGCAGCTTCAGCCTTCAGCTTGTCCATCTCAGGCTCCAGCGTATCGGCAAAGCGGCAAGTGATGGGTTCCTCGCCTTTCAAGATAAAGTCGCTAAACTCTTTCTTGATGGGCGCAGGGGTCTTGCCATAGTCGCCATGGACCAAGCCTTTAAATTCCTTGGTGACCATCTTATAACGCTCACCCAGAATGACATTAAAGACGGCCTGCGTACCAACGATCTGGCTGGTCGGCGTGACCAGCGGCGGATAGCCTGCATCCTCACGCACACGAGGAATCTCTGCCAGTACTTCGTCCAGCTTGTCTTCCTTGCCAGCATCCTTCAACTGCTTGAGCATGTTGGAGAACATGCCGCCCGGCACCTGATAGAGCAACGTGTTGGCATCGACACCCAAAGACTTGGGACTAATCTGACCGTTGGCAATATACTTCTCACGCAGCTTCGCGAAGTAAGCACGTACCACGTTCAACTGGTTCAAATCCAAACCGGTGTCGTAATCGGTCCCCTGCAAAGCGGCCACCAAGCTCTCGGTGGGCATATGGGAAGTACCCAGCGCCAGCGGGCTCATAGCGGTGTCAATAATATCGGCACCCGCTTCAATACCCTTGAGAATGGACATAGAAGCCAAACCGGCCGTGTAATGGCTATGAATATCCACCGGAATGCTGACCGTGGACTTCAGTTCCTTCACAAGATCATAGCAGGTGTAGGGTTTCAGCAAACCTGCCATATCCTTGATGCAGATAGAATTCGCGCCCATTTCCTCCAAGGTCTTTGCATACTTGGCGAAATACTCATTGTTATGTACAGGGCTCAGCGTATAGCTAATGCAAGCCTGTACGTGGGCGCCTTCCTTGTTGGCCGCCTTAATGGCCGTCTGCAAGTTACGGGGATCGTTCAGCGCATCAAAGATACGAATGACGTCGATACCGTTGGCAACCGATTTCTGTACGAAATACTCTACCGCATCGTCAGCGTAGGGACGGTAGCCCAACATGTTCTGGCCGCGGAACAGCATCTGCAGTTTCTGGTGGGGCAGTTCTTTGCGCAGAATGCGCAGACGTTCCCACGGATCTTCATCGAGGAAGCGGATGCAGGAGTCAAACGTAGCGCCGCCCCAGCATTCCACAGAGAAATACGGAATCTTATCCATCTCAGGCAGGATAGGACGCATTTCATCCATCGTCATACGAGTGGCGAGCAAAGACTGGTGCGCATCGCGCAGAACGACCTCGGTAATTTTAATGGGTTTCTTAGCCAATGTCATTCACCTCGTCTTTCGATTAGTTCATGGTGCACAGCAGCGCGCCGGAATCCACGACATCGCCCTTGCGCACGTCCACACTGGCAATGGTGCCATCCTGCGGGGCGCTGATTTCATTTTCCATCTTCATCGCCTCGAGAATGAGCAACGTATCACCGGCCTTGACAGAATCACCGGGTTTGACCTTAACATCAAGGATATTGCCGGGCATCGGAGCATTCACGACCACTGCACCGGCGGCTCCGGCGGGAGCGGCAGGCGCTGCAGGAGCGGCGGGAGCAGGAGCAGCGGCAGGAGCCGGTGCGGGTGCAGCGGGAGCTGCTGCAACAGGAGCTCCGGTGCCTTCCTCCACCGTAACATTATAAGCGACACCGTTGACGGTAACGATCAGGTTTTTCATAGGAAGTTCCTCCTTAAAAATCAAGGTTGAAGATTGTATTTTATGCGCGGTTGCTTACAGAGTAATATTGCCATGTTTCTTGGCCAAACGAACCGCGCGCTTGCTTGCCAACATATCCAGAGCCTGTGCAACCGCGTTGCGAGCACTTGCTGCGTCGCAGACCGCGTCAGCCGCGCCGTTTTGAACCGCAGCCTCAGCACCACAAACTTCCTTGGCATAAGCGGCAGCTTTTGCCTTGGTGGCGTTGGCAATATTATCAGAAGCGTAGATCTCATCCTTGTACAGAACGCTGACCGCCGTTTCAGGCGCCAGCGGGGCAATCGTGCAGCCCTTGACTGCCACACGCCAATCAGCACAAGCTGCGAATACCGTGTAGACAGGTCCAATGGCATCGCCCACCAGCACAGCGACTTTCGCCGTAGTAGCCTCTGCGTAAACGCCTGCCATACGGGCTGCCTGACGGATACCGCCCGCCTGATCGTCACCCTCGCTCTTCACGAAACCGTCACTGTTGACTACGGTAACCACAGGAATGCTGTAAGCGTCGCACAAGCGGACAAAACGAGCCGCTTTTGCGGTGCACTTATGGCAGATAGCGTTCTTTTCCGTAGCCACAATGCCCACAGCACTGCCATTGATGGTGGCCAGCGCCGTGACAATATTCTTACCATAGCCACTATACAGTTCTACTACACTATCCGCATCAGCCAGCGCCGCCACAGCATCCGCTGCCGTATATTTCGCCAGCGTGAGCGTCTTGGTAGGAGCCGCGAAGTCAAACAGCGCAGGCCCTGCCAAATTGTTGGCAGGCAACAGCGCCACAATGCTCGCCGCCTGCTTGGCAGCCGCCACAGCATCCGCCGCCGTTACCGCTGCAACGCCAGCTTTGGCAGCAAATGCAACCGTGCCGGCACCGCCAACGCTGTCCTCTGCCGTAAACGGGGCATTCAAGAACAACTCAGCATCTTCAGCCATGACGCAGACATCCGCCGCCGCAGCGTTGATGGCACTGGTGCCCGCGCAGGTGCCGGTAACAACCGCAATCTGCGGCACAACACCGGAAACCCGTGCGATCTCAGCCGTCAGAGCTGCCGTTGCGTTAAGCAGCTCCAACCCGCCATCCAATTTGGCACCGGTAGAATCGCAGAACGTAACTACCGGAGCGCCAGTCTCGGCTGCCATCTCTAACACACGGATATTCTTACGAATATCCTGCACGCCGATAGGCTCCCCGTTTTCTACCACAACATACACGCTCTGCCCGTTGGCACAGCCATACGCCGCACTGACGGCGCCCTCCGTATACAACGGCGAATACGCACCGTCATCAAAAAATGCTGCAAGGATCTCTGCCTTGCTGGGTTTCTTTGCTGCCATACAGTGACCTCCTATGATAAGACTGACTGTTTTTTGTGAAAATGTTCATAAAAATATGTCATTTGGCACAATTATACTACTTTGTGTAAAATTCCACAAGTAGAAAGTCTTCCATTTTTCTGGATTTTTTCCCACTTTTTTGTATTTCGCGCAGCTTTTTTTGTCATTCAATCCTTACGACGCGTCAATGGTCCCGGACGGCGAGGTTTTTCCGCCTTTTGGGGCGTCGACGTACGGGAAGATTTCTGTGCCGCATTACGCAGTGCAGTAATTTCAGATTTTTTCAACTCGCGGTACTCTCCCGGCTGAAGCATCCCTAACTTGACCGGACCTTCCGCATTGCGTTTCAAGCGCACCACCTGCAAGCCCACAGCAGAGCACATCCGTCGAATCTGGCGGTTGCGGCCCTCATGCAAGGTAATTTCCAACACCGTACGGCCCGGTTCATCCGTCACCACATGGATTACACAAGGTTGGGTCTTGACTCCGTCATCCAGTACCACACCCGATGCCATCTGCACTACCTGTTCCTCGGTGGCACGGGGATTCACCGTGACACGATACAGTTTACCCACGCCGCCCGAAGGGTGCGTCAGCAAATTGATAAAGGCTCCGTCATCAGTCATCAACAGCAATCCCTCGCTGTCCTTATCCAAACGACCCACGGGGCGCAGCATGGCCGGCACATCGGACACAAGATCCATCACCGTTTTGCGTCCACGATCGTCGGAGCGGGTCGTCAGATAGCCCCGAGGTTTATGCAGCATAATATATGTGTACTGCCGTTTCCGCACAATGCGAACATTCTTGCCATCAATAGAAACCTTATCATAATCGGGGTCCATCTTGTCGCCCAACCCTACCGGGTGTCCATTGACTTTTACTTTTCCGGCTGCAATCAGTCGTTCCGCTTCTCGGCGGGAACAAATTCCCTGATCCGCCAGCACTTTTTGAATTCGTTGTTCTGCCATGGTTACTCCTTATGCTTCCGGAGCAGCCTCATCGGGCTTTTCCTTCTTGATCATCGCGGTAATCTTTTCCACCAGTTCCGGCAGCGCTGCGATCGCATTATCCACTGCCGTCACTTTTTCAATCAGTTGAACGGTACGAACATTGCCGCCAGAAATCACCAAAAATGCTACCGGCGTAACCGACACACCGGCCCCCGTGCCGCCGCCAAACATCTGCTTGTCGGATTTAGGCGCCACATCGGAGCCGCCCGATGCAAAGCCAAACGTGACGCGAGACACCGGAATGATCGTAGTAATGGCATCCACATGAATCGGATCGCCAATGATGGTGCTGGTATCAACCATTTCACGGATCTTATCAATGGTAACGCCCATCAGACCTTGAATCGGATGTTCTGCCATAAAAATGCCTCCCAGTTATAAAATACTTATGGTTTTAATTTGTTTGTGGTTCAGTTTGCGCTGCCGGTTGTAACAACGGATCTTTCCAAACGCGATACAGCAGGTGAATCATTAAAATCGCACTGGCCGAAACGACAAAAGAAACTTTGCGTTTGGCACGATGTTCGCCTGTAAAATCCGGTTCTAGCCACAACACATCACTTTGCAAACGAATCACCTGCTGTGCCAGTGATAACGCCGTATTAAAAGCAGCCATCTCTGCACCATAGACAATCGCAGTGCGAGAAGCATCCTCGCAGGTCACGGTCCAATACACATGCAGATGACGCACTTTTATTTTAAAAAGGGAATGGCGATCCAACCACCGCATATGTGCCAACACACAGTTGGCCAGCGCTTTCGGATCCTCTTCCAACAAATCGAGCACTCGTTCCAGCCGGCTTCTGGCACCGGAAGGAAGTTCTGCCTCTTCTTCATCAGGCGGTAACCCTTCCTGAATTGGCGGCACAAATTCTCCGGTGGGAAGTACTTGTTGACTGGCACTTGCTTCCGCCTTAGGTTTTTTAGGCTGTTTTTCTGCAGAAGGAGGCGTTTCCGGAACCACACGTTTCGGCACAGCCACCTCCGCTTTTGGCGTTTCCGCTTTGGCATGCCGCTGGTGCCCCGAGCGGTGCGCCCACACGGTGCGGCGCAGCGGGCCATAGATAGCCTCCACGCGAAATCTTCCCAAATGGTAATCGAAAGAGAATCCCAATGGCAGTAGCAAAGCCGTTACGATGAGCAACACTAAGATTGCCAGAAGGACTGCCACGATTTTTATGATTGCTAGCAAGACAGGCATGGTTCGCTCACTTCCATTCCAGCTGTTCGCTATCCTCTTCCGCCGGTTCCGCAGTTTCCGACAACGCTTCTGCCTCGCCTTCGTCATGCAAAGGCGGCAAATCTCTCAAACTCGCCAGACCAAATACCCGAAGGAATGTATCCGTCACCTGAAAAGCCACCGGTTTTCCGGGCAGATCCAACCGTCCGGCCTCTTCAATAAGGCCCTTTTCCAACAGTTTCGTTACGGTGGAAGAAGAATCTACACCACGTACCTGCTCGATAAAGCTGCGGGACACCGGCTGGTTATAAGCAATAACCGCCAACACTTCCAAAGCTGCGGGTGACAAGGGCGCGTTACGGCGAGTATCCAAAATACGTTTGACCATTTCGCCATAATAGGGCCTCGTAGTCATCTGCCAGCGATCCGGTTCAAACCGAAGCAACGTCAGACCGCTTTCCTGCTCATCATAGCGTTGCTGCAAACGCTCCAAAAGTTCCTGCGTCTCTACAGTCGAAAGCCGCAGCGCATCTGCCAAACGCTCTGCTTCTACTGGTTCGGCATGGGCAAACAGCATCGCCTCCAGCGCGCCAATCTGCTGCGCTTCATTCACGGGCATTGCCCTCCTTTCGTCTGTGGTGGCTTCGATCCAAATCCAACGTACCGTTGTCATCAATGCGGATACGGCCAGCACGAATCAACTCCAACAATGCCAAGAAGGTGGCCACATTGGTGCTGCGGCTTTCTTCCCGGCTGAAAAGCTGACTCATCTTGTGCAAGCTTCCCCGTAAAATGCCGCGCAGCATATGTGATACCCGACTGGCCACCGAAACAAACGGTGCGGTTACCAAGGGCTCAAAACGGTCCTGAGTGGGCTTGCGTTTACGCAAACTTCTGCCCATTAGATTGAACCAAGCCTGTACCAAAAGGTTTGGATCGTGACGACGGGTATATTCAGCGGCGCCTACCAGAGGCATCGGCTGCCGTACCGCTGTATACAGATCCCGCGCTCGGCTTCCAAGTTGAGCCGCCACTTCTTTGCAAGCGCTGTATTCAATCAAGCGCCCGGTCAATTCCGCCTTCATTCGTTCTGCTTCCGGGCTGCGCGGCAGCAAAAGGGCGCTTTTCATCTGCACCAAGTGGGCCGCCATATCAATAAATTCACTGGACACATCCATACGGTTGGCTTGCAAAGTACGAATGGCCGCAGTATATTGGTCAATCAACTCCATGATATTGACATCATAGAGATTCATTTTATTTTTTCCCACCAGATACAGCAACAGATCCAATGGCCCTTCAAAATCTTCCAGTTTAAAAGTTAGAGTTTCCTGCAAAGTTACCCCCAGAACCATTCTACAAACGCCGTCAATTCCACCATACGGCCCCACAAAAAGTTTACCACCATAGACAGCGGTCCGCTCAGCCACCCCAAAAACACCAACAGCAGCACCGCCAACATGATATACCGCTCATACCGCATGGCTTTGAAATACAGCCGCTGCGGCAAAAATAGCAGGATAATCCGACTGCCGTCAAATGGTGGAATTGGGATTAGGTTAAAAACTGCCAAACTGAGATTCATAACCACCATATCATAGCCAAAAAGCATCAGCGGCGGCAAAGTTCCTGCGATTCCGCTATATATCACCACTTTATAAAAAATCATGGAAATCCACGCCAGCAGCAAATTACTGACCGGACCGGCTGCTGCGGAAATAGCCATTCCCACCTTGGGATTTTTATAGTTACGAGGATTAACCCCCACCGGCTTAGCCCATCCAACGCCACCCACCAGCATACACAGTGCACCCAAAGGATCAAAATGACGCATGGGATTTAGGGATAGTCTTCCAGCACGGACAGCCGTGTCGTCCCCTAACCAATGACTGACGAGAGCATGCGAAGCCTCGTGAAAAGGAATGGCAATCAGCACCACCACCGCGCGAATCAAATACTGTAGAATTTCGTACGGTGTCAGCAAGCCGTTCAAGACAAACACCACCCTATTTAGAATATCAATTTATTATATCGTACAAAATGGCGCAAAACAAGCCCCTGCCTGACGCTTCGCCTATTGTGTGCGACGTCATTTTCTCCAAATGCGTTGCAATGCAAAAAAAGTCCAATTTTTTTATGTAAAGGGCTTGCAATTCCGCGAAATATTCGCTATAATAGTACAGCTATTGAAAAGGAGGTGCAAGCAATTATGGCCAAATGTTCTTGCTGTGGCAAGGGTGTCACGTTCGGTATTAAGGTTTCCCACTCTCATCGTCGGAGCAACCGTACTTGGAACCCCAATGTCAAGCGCGTGAAGGCGATCGTGGACGGTTCCCCGAAGTATATCTACGCCTGCACCCGCTGCCTGCGCTCTGGTAAAGTTACCCGCGCGGTCTGATTGGAAAGAAAAATTGCCGGTCACGTCGCGTGACCGGCTTTTTCTCTTTTCTGGCATTTTTACTTATAAGGAGCCGTTCCATGCTACCCAGCGATCCGATTATTTTATTAAGTTATGTCAACACCAAGCTGCGTGATTCTTACGCCAGTTTGGCACTTCTCTGCGAAGAGGAGAGCGCCGATGAAGCAGCTCTGCGTGCGGCTCTTGCAGAGGTAGGATACGAATATGATCCTGCGCAGAACCAATTTGTGTAAATCCCTTTGTGAGAGAGGAAGTCATCGCATAGATGAATTTTATTTTTGTCAGCCCGCATTTTCCGAAAACCTATTGGAATTTTTGTGATCGTCTTCGCCGCAACGGTGTCAACGTGCTGGGGATTGGCGACGCCCCCTTTGATGAAATCCCCTATGAATTGAAGGATTGCCTAACAGAGTATTATCGCGTAGATAATCTGGGCAATTACGATGAAATGGTCCGTGCGGTGGGCTATTTCACCTTCCACTACGGAAAAATTGATTGGTTAGAATCCAACAATGAGTATTGGCTGGAGATGGACGCCCAGTTGCGCACCGATTTTAATATTACGACGGGTGCACAAAACGATTTCATTCAACGCATCAAGTTTAAAAGCAAGATGAAGGACAGTTATCGCGCCGCCGGTGTTCCCGTCGCGCGGCATCACATGGTCACCACCATCGATGCCGCCCGGAACTTTATCGGCACGGTGGGATACCCCGTTATCGTAAAACCAGACAACGGCTGTGGCGCGGAAGCCACCTACAAACTCAAAAACGAAAAAGACTTAAAAGCCTTTTTTGCCAAGCTTCCCAGTGTTTCCTATATTATGGAGGAGTACATTAACGGCACCATTGTCAGTTTTGACGGCGTAACCGACTCTCATTGTGTCCCTCTTTTCTACACTTCCAACGTTTTTCCCACACCGCTTCTCGACATTGTCAGCCAAAAAGGCGACCTTGCCTATTGGACGCAAAAGACCGTCCCGGCCGCACTGAAGGACGTCGGATTTCGCACCATTAAGGCGTTCGGTGCTAAGAGCCGCTTCTTTCACTGCGAATTTTTCCAGCTCAACGAGGACAAACCGGGCCTTGGCAAAAAGGGCGACTATGTCGCGTTGGAAGTCAACATGCGTCCCGCCGGTGGTTACACCCCTGATATGATCAACTACGCCAACTCGGTGGATTGCTACCAAATTTGGGCCGACATGGTTTGCTATGACGAAGTCCGTAATTTAGATCTCAACGGTCCCAAATATTATTGCGCCTATGCGTCTCGGCGGGACTGCCACACCTACAAACATTCTCACGAACAGATCATGGCTCGCTATGGCAGTCGCATGAAAATGTGCGACGAATTGCCTTTAGCTTTACGTCTGGATATGGGAGATCGAATGTATACCGCCAACCTGCGTACCCGTAACGAACGAGACGCTTTTATTCGGTATGTACAAGAACGGGCATAATTGTTGTTTCCTGCCCTTCTATGACTCACTTACAAAAAAACGGCACAGCCAAAAGCTGTGCCGTTTTTTTATTCTTTTGTATTGGCTACCACTACAACAGAGTCTTTTCCGTAATAAGGGGTCAATCCCCACAGATCTGGTCCGACGGAAATATCTGTATAATATAGCAACCAAGGTCGGTCTTCTGCTGCAAGCGGTGTGATTGCAACCTCCCGCTGGTTTTCATCCTCTAGCAATGCTTCTCTTTCATCCAATGCTTTCGCGAAACGAAACGCCTGACCATTCGCCAATTCATACGCGGCTTCCAAACTGGTGGCAAAATAGTTGTCTTGCCCTTCCTTAACTGTATGGCTGCCGATGCAAGCCATACACACCATCATGGCCACGGCCAGTTTAGGCAACATCCCCGCATGGCGCGTCAAAAAGTGCTCCGCGGGAGTCAAAGAGAATCCCTGCACCCGTTCCAGCCATCCGAACACCAAAAACTCAGATACAGACAGCCCCAGAATGAAAGTCATCCAAACCACGTTCAGCAAACGTCCGGCACCAATGCCCCCCATCGTATAGGACGGCAAAAAGATCATTGCCCAAACTAACACAAAAGTAACGGCAAGCCCGCCCCACGGATGACGGAACGCTCGGTCCGAAAGCACTTGACTTTGCGCCAACCTACGCAACGGGAATGCTAACAAAATCAAAAGGCATACCAACGGCACATCCAGCCAACGAATCCCTTGCATGATGGCCAACACAAAGCTTTTAACCACGGCCTCCAAAAAGCCCGCTTGCGCAAACCCTTCCGTACGTACATGGGTTCCGGGAGCTGCGACGTTGATCAGCAAGCCAATCCCTGCCGCCAGCAATGCCGGGCAAGTCCAGAAATTTTTCCGTTTAACTGTCAGCACCGTAATCAGCAGTAGCAGCAGGATATTCAATTCCCCTACCACTTGATGTCCGCCGCCAATTATAAAGCCCAACACAACTCCTGCCGCAGCAAAGAAAATCCGTCTTTTCCGGGAAATCCGTACGCGCAGACTCAGCGCAAATGCCATCCCGGCATTGAGAACCGCAAGGGAAAAATACGGCAGATAGTTCATGGCTCCATTAAACCAATATAGCCCCTCTACCGGCGACGGCATTCCTTCTACAAAGGCAAACAAAAACAGAACCGCCAATGCCAATGGCAATCGCTTTTGAGCCGGTTCCAACCGCAAAATAACCAGCCGCGCCGCCCCATACAAACACAGAAAGAGCGGAAGCAACACACAAATCAACGTCAGGCCATACCATTGGTTTCCAAAAATTGCCGGCTGCAAAGCCAACAAAAAGCCGGACACATACAGTCCTTGCCAATTCTGGAAAAAGTAGACAGTCGTCTCCCATGCAGCAGCCAACAAACGCGGCAAGTCAAACCCATACTGTTGCACCACCGCATGCGTGCGCGCCGCATATACATAATCATCCGCTGAAGGTCGCGCATACGCGGCTAGCACAACCACCGGAAGCAACAACACAACGGTCAGCAGCAAAAAACGGCGCAGCCATCGTTTTTGCAGTGCTGCATCATGCCAAAAATCCATAGAAAGTTTCCTTCGTACACAGCAAAAGGCTTACGGATTGCCCAGCGTCATCTGCAGGAAATACGTCCACTGCTTTTCCCACCAGGGCCAATCATGAGAAACATCTGTGCCCCAGATATCTACAATGGGGTGGATGTCTTTGCTTTCAAGAATGGCTTGAAGCTCTTTGGTAGAGGCCAGCAGCTCCCCTTCCCAAGCTCCCTGCCCACAGCACATAATAAACTTATCCGCCTGTGCATAGAGCTTTTTATAGGGGTGATTCATAGGGAAGTTCCGCATATAGTCGCAAGGGGAATTGCGATATACGAGATCATCCATATACTCTCCAAAGAACATCCGGGAAGAGTACAAACCGCTCAATGCAATCGTGCCATTATACAGATCGGGACGCCGCAGATAAAAGTTCACTGCATGACCACCGCCCATACTGGCACCGCCCACCAGTACACGACCGGTATGATCCTCCCCTTGCTCACGGTTAATTTCCAGAATTCGGGGGGTCAGTTCCTCACAAATGTAATTATACCAACGCTCCTGCATCTCGATACGCGGGCGCTCCGGTCCATGGTTATCCCAGCTTTCCGGGTCGATACTGTCTGCCGTAAAAATTTGCAGTTTGCCGTTATCAATCCAAGGTGCCGCAATCTGGCACATATTCCGGTCCTCCCAATCATAGAAGCGACCACTCTGACACGGGAAGATGATAATAGGCCGGCCCGCATGTCCATAGGCTTTAAACTCCATTTCCCGGTTCAGATAACGACTGTATTCCTTATAATAGCGGATCTGCATAGCAGTCCCCTCCTACTTATAAAAAAATTGCTTATTCAAATCCAAAAAGCCTACCAGCGCATGCATAGGCCCGCTGGAAGACGTTTTAAACACCCAATAGTAAGCAAGCGCCAAAGCCTCTCGCAAATAGCATGGCAACACACTCCGCCACGGTGTAGAAGCCGCCAGCGCCGTCGTTTGTGTAAAACCAGCTCGCTCAGCGTAGCGCCCTGCCCGATAGCAATGAAATGCATTAGAAACATACACAATCGGTGTCGTTTCATCATAGCCAAGCTCTCGCAAAATTTCCAGCGAAAAGGCAAAGTTTTCTTCTGTAGAAGTGGAAGCATTTTCGGCTACCACCCGTTCCGGATCCAACCCTTTGGCCACCAGATAATCGCGCATAGCCTGCCCTTCCGGCACCCATTCATCACGTCCCTGCCCGCCGCTGGTCACAACCAGTATATCCGGGTGCTCTATCGCATAGGCATAGGCCTTGTCCAAGCGATAACGCAGCAAGGTGCTCGGTTGGTCACGACGAAGTCCGGCCCCCAAAACGATCATAACCTTTTCTTGCCCTGAGGGAGGATGCGAATAACCGCTTACCGCCACAAAGCCAATCAGCAGCGCATAAACAATCGTACCGATCAGCAAAATCCACCAGACCACTTTGCCTATTATGGAACCGTGGAACCAAGCATGGAGCGGTTTATGCCAGATCGCATAAGCCGTAACCGCAGCAGCCAGCAGCCAAACCATCAGGTTGCCCATATTAAAGTTGCTAGTAAGGGCGAGACCGACCGAATAGGCAACCAGCGCCGCGGCTAAAGCATATAAGAGAAAAAGCGGCATTTTACTTACGAATTTCATCATACACTCCGCAGCCAGCCGGGCAATACGGAACGTTCAGGCTCTTGCAAACCGTATCGGCAATAGTGGCAAAGCTGTACCGTGTATGCAGGTTCACACCGGGGCGAATCTCATCGCCGTACAGCAAGAACGGTACATACTCTCGTGTATGGTCGGTCGTTTTAGTATAGCTCGGATCGCATCCATGATCCGCCGTCACCATCAGCAAGTCACCGGGGCGCATCTTAGCCCAGAACGACGGCAGCCAATCATTGAACTCCGCCGCCGCAGCCGCATACCCCGCCACATCCCGGCGATGGCCATACAGCATATCAAAGTCCACAAGGTTGACAAAGGCCAGACCTTCAAAATCGCGATCCGCCAATTCCAGTGTAACCTGCAGCCCCTCCGTATTTCCACTGGTTCGAATTGTCTCGCTGATCCCTTTTCCTGCAAAAATATCATGGATTTTGCCTACGCCAATGGTCGCCTTTCCAGCAGCCTGTAGTGCGTCCAGCATGGTATCCTGCGGCGGTACAAGGCTATAGTCATGACGACGAGCCGTACGCGTAAAGTTGGCAGCACAATCCCCGACAAATGGGCGCGCAATGACACGGCCTACCCCGTACTTGCCTACAAGCAGTTCTCGGGCCTGCGCACAAATCTCGTACAGCTTTTCTACCGGTACGATGGCTTCGTTTGCGGCAATCTGAAATACGCTATCCGCCGAAGTGTAAACAATCAAGGCACCCGTTTTAGCGTGCTCTTCTCCGTAATCCCGAATAACTTCCGTACCCGAGTAGGGCTTATTGCAAATCACTTTGTAGCCAGTCTTCGCAGTAAAGGCATCCAACAAATCCTGCGGGAATCCGTCCGGGAAAGTGGGCAACGGTTCAGCGCTCAAAAGACCGGCAATCTCCCAATGACCGATTGTTGTATCTTTACCTGCACTGGCTTCCCGCAGACGGGCAAAACTGCCGATGGGATGGTCGGCTGGCTTTCCGCAGGTGACGCCGTCCAGATGAAACAGCCCCATCTCTGCCAGATGTTCTCCCTTAAAATTGGGATGCGCCGCGATGGCAGACAACGTATTGGCCCCCACGTCACCAAACTGCGCTGCGTCCGGTTCCGCTCCAATGCCAAAACTATCCAACACGATGAGAAATACTCGCTTTGCCATATCGTGATACTCTCCTATATTTGTGTAAATGGAAAGGGTATAATATACCACTTTGTTATACATTATAACCGAAACCATAGAAAATGTAAAACGATAAATTTGTTTTCTCTTAAGCCCATAAGCTTGTCGTGAAAGATGCGCAAAATATGAGTAAAAGACACCGAAAAAGACTTGTCTGCCTATGCGCGATTGTAGTATAATAACGCTGTATAGTGTTTAAGATTTGAGAATCCATGGAGGCATATGTATATGCGTAAAACAAAGATCGTTTGTACAATGGGTCCGTCTACCGATAAGCCCGGTATCCTGCGTCAGTTGCTGGAAAACGGCATGGACGTTGCCCGTTTCAATTTTTCCCACGGTGATTATGAGGAGCATAAAGGCCGCTTGGATGCGCTGCGCGCCCTGACCGCAGAGATGGATCTGCCGGTCGCTGCCATGTTGGACACCAAAGGACCTGAAATTCGTCTGGGCGTGTTCACAAACGGCACCGAGAACTTGACCAGCGGACAGAAGTTCACCCTGACCACCCGGGAAGTGGAAGGCACGAACGAAATTTGCTCTGTTACGTATAAAGATCTTCCCCGTGATGTACAGCCCGGTGGTCGCATCATGTTGGATGACGGTTTGATCGAACTTTCTATCGACGATGTAACGGATACTGATATTCACTGCACCGTCAAGAACGACGGCGTCATTAAAACCAAAAAGGGTGTGAATGTTCCTGGCGTGCATCTGTCGATGCCCTATATGAGCCAGCGGGATCGCAATGATATTCTGTTTGGTATTGAGCAAGGCTTTGATTTGATCTCCGCTAGCTTTACTCGCAACGCGCAGGATATCATGGAAATTCGGCATTTGCTGAACGAGCACAACTGCACCATGCGCATCATCGCCAAGATCGAGAATCAGGAAGGCATCGATAACATTGATGAGATCCTGACCGTGGCGGACGGCATCATGGTCGCCCGCGGTGATATGGGCGTTGAGATTGATTTTGCAGAAATCCCCGCCATCCAGAAGCACCTGATTGACCGTGCCATGCGCTCCGGCAAAATCTGCATTACGGCCACTCAGATGTTGGATTCCATGATTGTGAACCCCCGACCTACCCGTGCCGAGATCACCGACGTTGCCAACGCCATCTATGACGGTACCGGTGCGGTCATGCTCTCCGGCGAGACGGCCGCGGGCAAATATCCCGTTGAGGCTTTGAAAGCAATGGCCGCCATTGCAGAAACCACTGAGGCCGATTCCAGCTTTGACAATCTGGTGCACCATGCCAATGATCACGATTCCCATCTGACCATTAGCGCCGCTGTCGGTCACGCAGCCTGCACCACCGCAGCGGACATTGGTGCTTCCGCCATCATCTCTGCCTCTAAGAGCGGCGAAACCGCACGTCTGCTGAGCCGTTTCCGTCCCGATACGCAGATTATCGCTTGCGTGTTGGATGAGCGCACTCGCCGTCAGATGAACATTTATCGTGGCGTAACGCCGTTGCTGATGGACTACGCCAACTCGACCGATGAACTGATTTCCATGTCGGTGGCCGCCGCTGAAAAGGCAGACCTGATTCATTCTGGCGATTTGGTTGTTGTAACCGCTGGTGTTCCTGTGGGCGTTTCCGGCACCACCAATATGATTAAGATTCACATGGTGGGCGACACCCTGTTGGCCGGTGTTGGCATCGGTCAGCACAACGCCAAAGGTGAAGTCTGCATCTGCCGCAGCGCTGCTGAAGCCGCCAAGAAGTTCAAGCCCGGCCAGATCATGGTAGTGCCTTTCACCACCAACGCAGCACTCCCCTTCATGCGTGATGCTGCCGGCATCATCACGGAAGAAGCCGGTACGAACAGCCATTCCGCTATTGTAGGCTTGACGTTGGACAAAGCCGTAATCGTTGGTGCCACCAATGCCACGCGCACCTTGAAGGATGGCATGATGGTTTCGATGGATTGCTCCCGCGGTGTAGTGCAGGCTATGCCGGATTGAGGTAAATACAATGGAACGGATTGCAAGTTTCTGTGTAGATCATACCAAGCTTTTGCCGGGTATGTATCTTTCCCGTCAGGATGGTCCGAATGGTGAGATTCTGACTTGGGATATTCGTATGAAACGCCCCAACCAAGGGCAATACCTCTCCTCGGCCGCTGCGCATACCTTAGAGCATTTGTTTGCCACCTATGCACGCAACAGCAAATACAGCAAGGGTGTCGTCTATGTAGGACCGATGGGTTGCTTAACCGGCTTTTACCTGTTGACCACCGGCCTGACCGATGCAGAGGCCTTGGATCTGGTCCGCAACGCCTTTGCTTGGATGGCTGAGTATGACAGTGAAATTCCCGGAGCCTCTGCTGTAGAATGCGGCAACTATCTGATGATGGACCCCATTGCTGCTCGCGCTGAGGCCGCTGCCATGCTGCCGGTCCTACAGTCTTTGGATCCCCAGCATCTGCGGTACTAATTCTTATTCCAATAGGCTAAAAAGGCTCGGATAACTCTGTGAGTTATCCGAGCTTTTACTATTTTATAGGAGTGCCCATGGCCAAGCGAAAAGGGCTCCCGATTATTTCGGGAGCCCTTTGCTTTATGCAAAAATATTTTAGATCAGCGCGGCAGTAATCAACGCCATCTTATAAACCTCCTCGGCATTGCAACCACGAGACAGGTCATTGATGGGCGCATTCAGACCCTGCAGAATGGGGCCGTAGGCCTCATAACCACCCAAACGCTGGGCAATCTTGTAACCAATATTACCGGCATTGATGTTGGGGAAAATGAAGGTATTGGCATAACCGGCCACCTTGGAGCCGGGAGCCTTCAGCTGACCAACCTCCGGTGCCACCGCAGCGTCAAACTGCAGCTCGCCGTCCACCATCAGTTCGGGATGCGCTTCCTGCACGCGGAGGGTTGCATTACGCATCTTGTCCACCGTTTCGCCCTTACCGGATCCCTTCGTGGAATAGGACAGCAGCGCCACACGGGGCTCAATGCCGAAAGCCGAAGCAGTGTGAGCCGTCTCCACAGTGGACTCCACAATTTCGTCCTCACTGGGATCGATGTTGATAGCACAGTCGCCCATAGCGATGCTTTCGTCACCACGCATCAGGATGAAGCAGGAGCTTACCGACTTAATGCCGGGCTTGCACTTGATCAGCTGCAATGCCGGACGAACGGTATCTGCGGTAGAGTAAGTTGCACCGCCCAACAGGCAGTCCGCCTTTCCCTGCTTGACCAACATGGTGCCGAAGTAGTTAGACTTGGACAACGCCGCACGGCACTGCTCTTCGGTCATCTTGCCTTTACGCAGTTCCACCATTTTGGCGACCATTTCCTCAAAGCCCTCATAATTTACGGGGTTGAGAATTTCGGCACCGGTAATATCAAAGCCGCCTTCTGCCGCTGCCTTTTTCACGGCCTCAGGCTCGCCCAGAAGAATAACGCGCAGGGTTTTGCCAGCCAGCAAACGGCTGGCAGCAGACAGAATACGTGCATCAGTACCTTCGGTAAACACGATGGACTTGGATTCGGCCCGCAGCTTTTCTTCGAACTTTTCAAAAATGGACATACAGAAAACGACCTCCATATCATTCACGCAGAGTCACTCTGCTTTACACTTACGGATTCATTATAGCATTCCATTTTTGCATTTGCAAAGTATGCGTGCACTTTGCCGCCGAATTGCGCAAAAAATATGCGAAGCAAGGCAAAAACGCAAAATACCTCACAAAGTTAATAAAATATCAAGCATTGATTGTTTCTTTTTTATCAATTTTGCCTTGGCGGTTCATATCCGTAGCTGCGGTAGTAATCCGCAAGATCGGTCTCATTTCTCACCACAACCGCTTGAAGCAACCGGTTGGTTTTGGGCTCTAGAAATCCCACCAATGTTTCCCCGGTGCAAATACTGCTCTGCGTTCGGATGTCTTCACGTCCCATACCGAGTGGGGGCGTCAAAAGCGACGGTTCTTTTTTCTTTTTAAAAAGACCAAATCCCACGGGAAACACCTCCCCACCAAACAGCTATCGCCAACTGCCCTGCCAGAATCAGCGGCATGCCGACGACAAAGTACCAATGCCGCGTTTTATGACGCCAAAAGTACATCCCAAAAATAGCGCCCAAACTGCCGCCCGCAAGTGCTACTGCAAACAAGGTGTGTTCAGGGATCCGCCATTGATGTTTTTGGGCGCGACGCTTATCGTTCCCCATCAAACAGAAGGCAGCCAAATTCACAACCGTCAGATATAAAAGTACAATTTTCACGGCAATATTATAACCTAGCGTTGGGACAGTTGTCCAGTGTAGTCTTACGACGCCAACACAAATATCGTGCAGTAAAGTTTCTCAACGATCAAAATTTAACGACACCTTGCCCCCACCCGCTTTCACAATTCAAAATTTTCTCGACAGGATTCGGGACATTTATCCTGACAATCAATCGAGTCCCCTATTTTTGTTTGTTGCTTTTTCTTCCAGTCCGCCATTATTCCACTGGCACTGCTATTTGCAGGACACACCTTTTTCTATGCCCGGTGTGGAATTTCCTTGCCAGCCCAAACAACATTTCTCTTACCGTCAAGCCAATCCTGCCGGATCTTCTCCTTCCGAAAAATGCCATATTCCATCGAGCAGTTGCTGACACAGTTCCACTGACCACAATAAAAGCAGTTCTGTGCCCTTTGTCACGCGCAGATGTTTCTTCGCAAATATAGAATAACAATGCACTGCACACGAGAAGTATTGTGGAAGTAAAACTGCAACCTCAAAGCAGCTTATTTGGGGGCTTTTCTGACGTCGAACAAATGCTCCCTACAAAAAAATCTCTATACGAATCCAAATGACTCGTA
>NZ_CALADU010000284.1 GCF_937890665.1 uncultured Subdoligranulum sp. | reverse complement strand
TCAGCTTCTGCATCTCCGGCTCCAGCGCCAGCACTTTGTCCGCCAAAGGCTGGATCCGCTTAAGCTCTTTGTCCGAGAAGGTACCGAACAGTTTTTCAAAAAAAGACATAGGAAAACCCCTGTTTTTCCGCCGCTAAAGAGCGCGGCAATCTAGTATTACACACTCTACTATAATACACCCGCACAGGGGATGCTGTCAAACCTGTGCGGGTGTATTTCAAAATTAATTTACGGTTTTGTGGGGGGCGGGCAGGCTCAGCAGAATCAACATCACGAAGATGCATCCGAAGCCCAATGCGTCCCAGAGGGTGAAGGGGGAACCCAGCACCAAGGTGCTGATGATCGCAGCCGTGACCGGTTCGGCAAAGCTGTACAGGCTGGCGCGTTGGGGACCGCTGAGGGGGACACCGGACATATACAAGCTAAAGGCCAATACATTGCCTACGATGACCACCACCACGATGCCAAATACCCCCACAGCGCTGGGAACATAGCCCATGGACCAAGGGCGGAATACCAGATGGAAGAGCACACCGCCCATCAGGAATGCCCAACCTTGCAGCATAGGGGTGGGGTACTGGGCTTGCAGGTTTTTGGGCCACATGGTATAGATCACCACGGTGCAGGCGCAGACGATACCGGAAATCAGCGCAGCCGGGCTGATGGCCAGACTGGTCAGACTGCCGTGGGTGGTCAACAAAAAGACGCCCACCAAGGCCAACAGAATGGAGCACAGCTCAAACAGCCGTGGGGCCCGGCGCTGCTGCAGACACAGTACCAGCAAAATCAGCACAGGGGACAGGTCCTGCAAAATGGTGGCCACACCGGCGGTGGAAAGTTGGATGGTCAAGAAGTAGAGAAACTGGCAGCAACTGACACCAGCTACGCCGTAGATCAATAGGTCGAGGGTGTTGCGGGGGTTCTTCTTCACGTTCCATGGATCGAAGAGCTGTTTGCGGTTCTTGACAAAGTAAAAGCCGCAGAGCAGCAGACCGGCCAAGAACAGACGAATGGGGACCAACCAGGTGGAGTCCATATTCTCCCGCGTGAAAAGGTATTGGCCCATGCAGCCGGAAATTCCCCAGCATGCCGCGCCGCTCATCGTAAGAAGGGCACCTTTTACCCTGTCAGACATTGTCTCCTACACTCCTTAGAATAAAATCAGCCGCTTCCGGCAATCCCGGTACCACCACGGCACCGGTGCGATGCAGAATCTCGGGCGGTTGGTGGCCGCCGCTTTGCAGCACGCAGTGTACCCCCAAGGCTTGCGCCACCTCAAAGTCGTGGGTGGTATCGCCGATCATTACAGCCCGGCTGGGGTCAAACCCCGCTTCCTGTAAGTAGGCAAGACCTAGTGCCACCTTGCTTTTGGCATAGATATCGCCCAGCCCCAACAGGTGGTCAAAATAACGGGTGACATCCCGCTCTTCCACCTGCCGTTGCAGAGTGGTGATGGGGCTGGCCGACAGAATTACTTGATGCAGTCCTGCGGCAGAAAAGGCGTCCAGCGTTTGCTTGGCGCCGGACATCAGGGGGCAGGAGGCGCTGGCCGGGATGTAATCTTCCATAAAGCGGTTGGCCAGCGCATCAAAGCTGTGGCGGGAAAAATCAAACCCGGCCCGGACGTAGTATTCTTGTACGGGAAAACCAAAAATCACCCGGTACTGATCGCGGTCGTACCGCTGGGGATAGCCGTAGTGTGCCAATAGACGGTTGAGCGCGTCTACACAAAGGGCTACATCATCCAGCAGGGTACCATTCCAATCCCACAAAATCAGTTCCGGGCGCATATGAGGTTACCTCAGATTATTTTTCGGTGAAGATCTGTTTGAGCGCGGCGTTGGATTCGATGAGTTTGACCAGCGCCACACCCAACACGGTGCAGCTAACCAATTCGCCAATCCCCACCGAGATGCCATTGCTGACGCACAGCAACCACAGAGGGGCGCTCATGACGGTATAATCGGTGAAAAAGACGGTGATCTCGATGCCGACGATTACAGCATTAAAGAACACCGGCGGCAGAGAAGCCGGAATCGCCAGACCTTTGATGCGCAGATGGCGCAGGCGGTAGGTCACAAGGCAGGCCAGCAACGTTGCCAGCGTGCCGAAGACGACGTCGATAATGGTGGAGCCGAACAGATTGGCCAAAAAGCAGCCCAGTGTGACGCCCACGATGTATTCAGCCCCAAAGACGGGCAGCAGGCAGAGGGCTTCCGCCACACGGACCTGCACCGCGCCGTAGCTGAAGGGGGCCAATACCAGACAAAGCACCACATACACCGCAGCGATGACAGCACAGCGAACCATACGTCGAACCGAGGTGCGGCCTTCGGTGCGGGGCAGGGTAAAGCGGACGGCCAGATACGCTACCACAAGGGCAACGACGAACAAAATACCAATATACATACAAACACTCCGGCGGATAGATTTTGACCGCATGCCAGACCGCCAGCCTGACACCGGTTTGCGCCGTGCAAAGCACGACGGAGCCTAAAATCCTAAGTTGCTCAACAAAAAGTTATTATAGCAAAGCGACCTGGCGGTTACAAGGGGGGCGCAAAATAAAATTTGCGCAAATTGCCAAAACGGGCTTGACTTTCTTGGCTAAACAGATTATAATTCAAGAGTTACATGCCGGTGTGTTGGAATTGGCAGACGAGACGGACTCAAAATCCGTTGGTGGTGACACCGTGTGGGTTCGACCCCCACCACCGGCATACGAAATCCCCGGGAACTTCGGTTCCCGGGAATTTTTGTGTTGTAAAAAAGCGGGAAGGCGGTCCCCCCCTTTTTCTTTGAAGGGGACGATTGTCTTCCCGCAGAACGGATAACCGATGGTTTTCTATGACTGGGCGCCTTGCATCGGTCGAAGGCCGTTCAGCGTCCGGCGTGTCCAATTTTGCGCAGGAGCTTGGACAACAGAAGCAGGCAAAGACCGAACAGCCAGACCGACCAAACGGCATTGTCGGTAATGATCAGTCCGGCGCGGGAATAGGTACTGCCCTTGTCCCGCAGGGAATAGAAAGAGAAAGATCCAGTAAACAAAGTGGAATCGGGGCGTCGTTTGTACAGATAAGAATGGAATGCACACGCATAAATCCCTCCTTTAGGTGGCATACTGTCACCCAAAGGAGGGATTTTCATGTCCGTATTTAAAAAACTGTTGTTGTTGCTGGCTATTGTAGGCGGCATCAACTGGGTTATCTACGGCATCTGGGGGTTCAACGCCGTGGGGTGGTTGCTGGGCGGCAGCCTGAACTGGTTGGCCCGCACCGTCTTTATCGTGGTCGGTGTGGCAGCCCTCTGTCTGGTCCCCAGTCTTTTCATGGGCGAGGAGCCCCGGCCGGAGCCCCGTACCCATTGACCCTCGGCGGGCAGTAGCCCGCCTTACATAGTTACAGAATCGGTCCGGCGTCCAGACGGGAACTGCGGGCATGCATGCCCACGCTGAGCACCAATCCCACCGAGAAATAGACCATGACCACGCTGGACCCGCCGGCAGAGAAAAAGGGCAGTGTCACGCCGATGACCGGCAATACCTGAAGATTCATGCCCAGATTGATGACACATTGCACGAAGAGAGCGGCAAAGATGCCCACGCAGATATAACGGCCCAGAGCGTCGCTGCTTTGCATAGCGGTGCGCAGAGTGCGCATGCAGAGGGCAAAGAGCAGGATCAATACGGCGGCAGCGCCTACAAAGCCCAGCACGTTGGCCAGATAGGCGAAGATGAAATCGTTCCAAGCGTTGGGCACAAAAACGTGCTCGCCGCTAAAAAGCCCTTGCCCGGTCAGACCGCCGGTGCCAATGGCCATCGAACCCTTGTTTTGCTGGTAGGTAATATCGGACAAGGCTGGATCTTCCGGTGTCAGAATGGCCATGATGCGCTGGAATTGGTAACCCTTGAGCAGATTGGGCTTTAAAGCCAGCAGGGAAATGCCGCCCACCACACCGGCGGTCAGTACGCCGCCTACCAACCAGTGGGACAGCCCGCCTGCGTAGAGCATGATGAGGCCGATGCCCAAAAAGACCAGCGCGGTGCCGTCATCCCCCTGCAGGTGGATCAAAACCGGCGGAACGAGGATGTGGGCGAACAATAGGAGTAGATTTTTAGGCCGGTTGACCTGCCCCCGCAGTTGGCTCAGGTGAAGGGCCAATGTCAAGATAAAACTGATCTTGGCCAGTTCGGCAGGCTGAAAGGTCATACCGCCCACACGGTACCAACTGTAATTGGAGGTGCCGCCGGCGTCATAGCCGATGGTGAGTACACCGGCGTCGACATTATGGAAAAAGAGGGTGGGCAGTACCAACCCCCATGCCACGGTGGCGTGCAGCGGCCAAGCGCGGGCCAGTGCGCGGTAATCCACAGTGGAAAAGACGATGGCCAGCATCACGCCCAGCAAACTGGCAATGACCTGTACCGAGGCTTTGTTGTTGGAGCCTAGCTGATTGTACCCCAGCGAAACCAGTACCACAACACTGAGCGCCGAGCACAAAAGGCACAAAGCCAGATATAGCCCGTCAATACGGCGCAGATAACGGCGGATCAGTGGGTACATAGGTGAACTCCCTTCGGGTGGTTTCCCTTATTATAGCGCAAGAACGCGGGTTTGACCACGGCTGTGAATTAAATTTTACAAATCACCGAATGTGTACTATAATAAATACGAGTATGCAGCAAGGAGTATGACGGCTATGCAGGAATATACCACACATTCCCGGGAGGAAACGGTAGCCTTGGGGCGCACCTTCGCCCAAACGTTGCCGTCAGGGGCGCTGATCGCCTTTACCGGAGGACTGGGGGCGGGCAAAACCGCTTTTTGTCAGGGACTGGCGGAAGGACTGGGGTGTACCGACCCGGTGAGCAGCCCGACTTTTGCCATTGTCAATTACTATCGTGGTCCTCGGCCGTTGGCCCACTTCGACCTGTACCGCATCCATACCGAGGGGGATCTGGCGGCTGCCGGATTCTATGACTATCTGGATATGGGGGCGGTGGTAGCCTGCGAATGGAGCGAAAACTGTGCCGATTTGTTGGCGCAGGAACAGCCTATCCGCATTCATATCGAGCGAGTGGACGAAACGACCCGGCATATCACGATTGAATGAATACAAACTGGATACAAAAGTGGAAATATTACATAACGTATAGGTGATTGTATGAATATCTTAGCGGTGGATACAGCAGGCAAGACCGCATCGGTGGCGATCCTGCGGGATGACGTACTGCTGTATGAAACGCAGTGCAACAATGGCCTGACCCACAGCGAAACGCTGCTGCCTATGATCGATACGGCCCTGCGGACCTGCGGCATGACAGTGGCGGATCTGGATTTGCTGGGGGCAACCAATGGTCCAGGCAGTTTTACGGGGCTGCGCATTGGGTTGTCGGTCATCAAGGGGCTGGCGCTGCCGCGGCAGATCCCCTGTGCGCCGGTGTCCACGATGGCGGCACTGGCCTACGGTATGGCGGGGCAGGGCACCGTGATCGGTGCGCAGGATGCCCGCCGCGGGCAGGTCTATTGGGCGGCTTTTGACCTTGCCAGCCATGCACGGCTGACCCCTGATGCCGCCGAACCGGCTGCGGCGTTGGCGGAATTTGTGCAGAACTGTAAAAAACCGTTGTTTTTTGTTGGCGACGGCGCCGCTTTGTGTTACAATATCTATGGACAGGTGCAAGGTGTGGCTCCCTGCCCGGCCGCGCTGCAAGTGTTGCGTGGTGCTGGGGTAGCGCTGGCCGCCAAAGCCCTGTGGGAGAGCGGCGACTGTGTGCCGCCCGCCGCCCTGCTGCCGGACTACCACCGGCTGAGTCAGGCGGAGCGGGAACGCGCCGAGAGAGAAAAACAACAGGGGGAACAAACCAATGCAATTTGACAAACCCATCGCGCTGGCAGCCGATCACGGCGGCTATGAACTGAAAGAAGCCATCAAGGCCCATCTGGACGAGCTGGGGGTAGCGTATCAGGATTTTGGTACCGACTCCACCGCCAGTGTGGACTACCCGGATTTTGCCGCTGCGGGCTGCAAGGCTGTGCAGGACGGCCGTTGTGTGCTGGCCATTTTGTGCTGCGGTACCGGCGTGGGCATGTCGATGTGTGCCAATAAGATGCAGGGCATTCGTGCTTGCTGCTGCAGCGATACTTTTAGTGCGGAGTTCACCCGCCGCCACAACGATGCCAACGTGCTCTGCATGGGTGGCCGCGTGGTAGGGGCCGGGCTGGGCTGCCAGATCGTGGATGCCTTCCTCAATGCGACCTTCGAGGGCGGCCGCCACCAGAAGCGCATCGACAAGATGATGGCGCTGCAAAACCAGTAAACACTGTTTTTCCGGCCTGCCGACGCAGGCTGCCGATAAAAAATGTTTCATAAGGAGATTGTACCATGAGCGTTGTCGAGATCGTAGATCATCCCCTCATTCAGCACAAGATCAGCCTGTTGCGGGACCGTAACACCGGCACCAAGGAATTTCGTGATCTGGTGAGCGAGGTTGCCATGCTGCTTTGCTACGAGGCTACGCGGGATCTGCCCACCGAGGAAGTGGAAGTGGAGACCCCCATTGCACTGGCTCGCACCAAGGTGCTGGCCGGCCGCAAGCTGGCGCCCATTCTGCGCGCCGGTTTGGGTATGGTGGACGGCATGCTGTCCATGATCCCTGCTGCGAAGGTGGGCCACATTGGTTTGTACCGCAACGAAGAAACGCTGAAGCCCGTTGAGTATTACTGCAAACTGCCCAACGACATCAGCGAGCGGGAAGTCATCGTTCTGGATCCCATGCTGGCCACCGGTGGCAGCGCCTCCGATGCCATCACCCAGATCAAGAAGCGGGGCGCCAAGCACATCAAATTCATTGGCCTGCTGGCGGCTCCGGAAGGCATGAAGGCTTTGCATGAGGCCCATCCCGACGTGGACATCTACGTGGGCGCGCTGGACGAGAAGCTCAACGATCAGGGGTACATTGTGCCCGGCTTGGGCGATGCCGGCGACCGGATCTTCGGCACCAAATAATTCCTATCCCCAAAATACCAACCGGGGCGCAGGACATTTGCCTGCGCCCCGGTTTTTGCATCTTACAGCGAGAAATCTTCCGGTGCGGTATGCAGTTCTACTGTGCGCCGCCCCAGCGTCAGCAGTCCGTCCCGCTGCATCTGGGAAAGCGTACTGCTTAGCGCACTGCGATCCACCCCCAAAAAGTCTGCCAACTGCTGGCGGTCAAAGGGCAAACTAAACCGTAAGCTGCCATTTTTGACAGCCAGCGCTGAAAAGTAAGCCGTCACCCGCCCGCGAATGGTTTTGGGAGCGGTGTACAGATTGCGCCGGGCCAGACCTAGGTTTTTGCGCGCCGCAATGCGCAGTAGGTTCTGGGTCATCTGTTGGCGCCAGTTTTCCGGACCGGGTTGCAGCAGATGGGCAACGGAAAGAAAAAGTGCTTCTCCATCACTGGCAGCCGTTACATTCACCAGCAAAGGCTCCTGCGGCAGACAGGCGTAGGTCTCGGCAAAAAGGTCTCCTTCTTCGGCTTGCCCCAACAGTGTTTTATTTCCCCAGACATCCAGATGTTCAATGTGTACACAGCCGGAAAGTACCAACCCCATATGGGTCATCCGATGCCCGGCCTGCAGCAGCAATTCCTCTTTGGCAAAAGGGCGGCGCCGTGCCTCCAAAGCGGCCAAGATGGCCGGTAGCTGCTCCGATGGCAGGCCATGAAAGAGCGGAGTGTGGGGGAGTTCTTGAATTTCCATGGTTTCCCTCCCAAAATGTTGTTCCTACAACATACATAGTAAAGCCATTGTAGTAAACTAGCTGCATAAAGTCAATACGGAGGCATTTTTTATGAAACGACGCATCATTCAAATCGATGAGAAGAAGTGCAATGGCTGCGGCGCTTGTGCGGCGGCTTGCCACGAAGGCGCTATCGCCATGGTTGAAGGCAAGGCTCGTCTGATGCGGGACGATTACTGCGACGGGCTGGGGGATTGCCTGCCCACCTGTCCCACCGGCGCCATCACCTTTGTGGAACGAGAAGCTGCTCCCTACGATGAGGCGGCGGTACTGGCCGCCAAGCAGCGCAAAATGCAGGCGGCGGGCGGTTGCCCCGGCAGTGCGGCTCACACTTTGCGGGGGGGCTGTCCCGGCAGTCAGGCCAAGGTCCTTTCGGGCGCGGTGGAAGCACCTGCGGCTCCTACGGCGGCACCCAGCCGCCTGCGGCAGTGGCCGGTGCAGATCAAATTGGTGCCCATCGAAGCGCCCTTCTTTGACGGGGCCAAACTGCTCATCGCGGCGGACTGCACGGCCTACGCTTATGCGGCCTTCCACGAGCGGTTCATCCGCGGGCGTATCACGCTGGTGGGATGCCCCAAGCTGGACAGTGTGGATTACAGCGAAAAGCTGACCGAAATTCTGCGCCGCAACGATATTCGGGAAGTGACAGTGGTTCGGATGGAAGTGCCCTGCTGCGGCGGGCTGGAGCAGGCCGCGAAGCGCGCACTGCAGGCCAGCGGTAAGTTCCTGCCGTGGCAGGTGGTGACCATCTCCACCGACGGTCGGATCCTCGATTGATTTTGAAAAAACCTCTTGACTTCAAGTGCGCTTTAAGTGTTACCATGGACACAAAGCTACAAGGTCAGGAGGTTTTTTCTTATGGAAGATCGTATCGAACGCTGTGCGGAAAAATTTGGCATTCTGTTTGGCGCAGCCCCGGCGGGGGACGAGGGCACCGATCCTGAATTTATGAAGATTCTGCAGCGCTTTATCTTTGGGCAGGTATGCTATACCGGTGAGCTCAGTGATGAGGACCGGGAACTGGTCACCGTTGTGGTGTTGGCCGTCAACCAAACGCTGCCCCAGCTCAAAGCCCATGTGGGGGCGGCCCTCAACGCAGGCTGCACGCCCATTGAGATTCGGGAAGCAATCTATCAGTGTGCCCCCTTCATCGGTTTCCCCAAGACGCTCAATGCCATTGGGACGATGAATGAAGCCTTTACCGCCGCGGGGATTGCGCTGCCGCTTCCGGCACAAGGGACCGTAGGGGAGGCGGAGCGCTATGATGCCGGGTTGGCTGTACAGGCACCGCTTTACGGCAGCGAGATCGCGGACCGGTACAGTGATCTGCCGCCGGTGTATGCCGAAGCGATTCCCCGCTATCTTACCGAGTTTGCCTTCGGGGATTTTGCCACCCGCAACGGGTTGGACACCGCCCGGCGGGAACTGCTCAATCTGGTGGTTTTGGCTGCGTTGGGGGATGCGGAACTGCAAGTCAAAGCCCATGTGACGGGAGCCGAGAAAGCGGGCAACAGCCGGGAGCGGATTCTGGCTGCGCTGCTGCATGCTATGCCGTATATGGGAATGCCGCGGCTCTTCAATGCTCTGAACGCGGCACGGGCCGTTTGGGCAGAGGCTTGAGCGAAAAAGCCCCCACACATCCATACAAAAAAGAGCCTTTCCCGCAAGGGAAAGGCTCTTTTGGTATCAGTTTTTCAATGCCTGCATAGGGGCAGGGATGCGGCCACCGCGGTGGATCATAACGGCGGGGCTGTACTTGCTGATGGGCATGATCGGAGCATGACCCAGCAAGCCGCCAAAATCTAGCACGTCGCCGGCCTGATGACCGATGGCGGGGATGACGCGGACTGCTGTGGTCTTGCTGTTCACCATGCCGATGGCGGCTTCGTCGGCAATCAGGCCGCTGATGACCTCGGCAGGGGTATCGCCGGGGATTACCACCATGTCGATGCCCACCGAGCACACGGCAGTCATCGCTTCCAGTTTTTCCAGCGTCAGGCTGCCGCAGTTGGCGGCCTGAATCATGCCGTCGTCCTCCGATACCGGGATGAAGGCACCGGACAGACCACCTACATGGTTGGAGGCCATCACGCCGCCTTTTTTCACGGCGTCATTGAGCAAGGCCAGACAAGCGGTGGTGCCGCAGCAGCCGCAGCTTTCCAGACCCATCTCCTCCAAAATGTTGGCTACACTGTCGCCGATGGCCGGGGTGGGGGCCAGCGACAGGTCGATGATGCCGGCAGGCACACCCAGCCGTTCACTGGCCAGATTGGCTACCAGCTGACCCAGACGGGTGATCTTAAAGGCGGTACGTTTGACCAACTCGGCAACTTCGTCCATGGGGGCGTCTTTGGGCAGTTTGGCCAGTGCGGCGCGGACCGCACCGGGGCCGGAAACACCCACGTGGATCTCGCAGTCCGGCTCGCCGGGACCATGGAAAGCACCGGCCATGAAGGGGTTGTCCTCCGGCGCGTTGCAGAATACCACCAGTTTGGCATCGCCCATGCACATGTTGTCTTTGGTCAACTCGGCGGTTTGACGAACCACCTGCCCCATCAGACGGACGGCATCCATGTTGATGCCCGACTTGGTGGAACCTACGTTGACACTGGAGCAGACAATATCGGTTTCGGCCAAGGCACGGGGGATGGCTTCGATCAGGCGCTTATCGCCCGCAGAAAAGCCCTTATGGACCAGTGCGCCGAATCCGCCGATAAAGTTGACACCCACAGCCTTAGCGGCCCGGTCCAGCGCCTTGGCGTAAGCCACAGGGTCGGCGTCGGGTGCTGCGCCCAGCAGCATGGCGATGGGGGTGACGCTGATCCGCTTGTTGACGATGGGGACGCCGTACTCGGCACTAATACCATCTACCACCGGTACCAGATTGCCGGCCAGCCGCACGATCTTATTGTAGATCTTCTCACAGGCTTTGTCGCCGTCGGGGTCGATGCAGTCCAGCAGACTGATGCCCATGGTGACGGTGCGGACGTCCAGATTTTCGGCGGTCAGCATCTCAATGGTCTCGAGGATATCCCCGCTGTTTAAAATTCTCATAGATCCTGCTGCCTCCCGTCAGATGGTGTGCATGGCGTCGAAAACTTCCTGACGGGTCAT
>NZ_CALADU010000283.1 GCF_937890665.1 uncultured Subdoligranulum sp. | reverse complement strand
ACTCAAATGCAAGCCTTTGATTCCTTCATTCAGTATGCACAGGCACAGGGCACCACGGTGATTTTGGTTCTTTCCCCTTGGCATCCTTTCCTGTATGAATACCTGCTGACCGACCCCGACAATCACAAGGGATTTTTCCAAGTAGAAAATTGGGTACGGCAATATGCCGCAGAGCATAACATTCCGCTGTACGGCAGCTACGATCCCAGCTGTATTGCGGGATTGCAAGAGACCGATTTCTTTGACGGCCTGCACTGCTCCGGTACAGGCATCGAGCGGTTCTTCCCCGGGATCCCGCAGGTATTGCAGGATTTGGCTAACAACACTCTGCCCGATCCGTTGGCGGTCCATCCGCGCACCAGTTTGGAAACTGAAACTTCTGAGGAGGAAAATGAGGAATCCTCCACAGAGAAAGCTACTGCTGAAAACGCTTCTTCGCGTACCACACAGGAGGGATGATGATGGCGTTTCTTTCGTTAGGTCACCTGCACCAGCGGCCCTTGATTTTGGGCAAAGGTGGCTTTGGCCGCCAGTTGGCCGACTGGTTGGCGGAGGACGGCTGGGGCAATGCCGAATTTTTGGATGACAATGCACCCGGCTGTGCCGGAAAACTGCTGGACTATGCAGACCCCGCACTGCTAAAGCCCGGTCGCCCTGCCTTTGTGGCCTTGGGCAACAATCAACTGCGCTTAACTTTATTGCAGAAGCTGGCCGCTGCCGGCTATGAAACCCCGGTGTATATCAGCCAAGCCGCCTCAGTCAGCCCCAGCGCCGTGCTGGAACCCGGCTGCGTGATTTTGCCGCAAGCCTATGTAGGTGCCGGTGCTCATCTGGGGATGGGCTGCATCCTCAATGCCGGCGCCATTGTAGACCACGATGCCACCTTGGGCCGCGGCGTACATGTGGCGCCGGGCGGCATCGTTAAGGCTGGCGCACAGGTTGCCGAAGGCAGCAAAGTAGATTCCGGCGAGATCATTCGTTCCCCTTGGGAGCGGGATTGATTCGCCCACACAGCGGCGCGGACTGGGCACAGCCCGCGCTTTTTGATAAGGAGGGATTCCTATGGCTGAACGCCAATCGATTGCCCCGCGTCGGGATTACATTGACATTTTAAAGGGCTTAGGCATCCTGCTGGTGGTATTCGGCCATTACATGGAGCAGTATCGTCTGGGTTCCCATTGGATTGGCGCCACCTTCATCACTATTTATTGGTTCCACATGGCGTTGTTCTGCATGTGCAGCGGTCTGGTGGCGCATTTCAGCTTGCGCAAACTTCTTGCCCAACAGCTCTGGCTTTACCTATTGGGGCAGGCCATCATGTTTGCTTTTCGCGGGATTGTACTGCAAGAAGATTTTGCCGCTTTCGGCGGTATCGCAGCAGCGCTTTTACTGCCCTGGCGGCATATGTGGTATCTTTATGCCCTGCTCTTTTGGCATCTGACACTGCCGCTCCTGACCTTCTTGCGCGACAAACTGCGTTTGCCGGGTGCTATATTAGGGCTGGCGATCGCCGTAGGGATCAGCCTCTGGGCGGGCACCATTGACTGGCCTTTCACTTTGGTGCGCGTCTTTGCCTTTTATCCCTTTTACGCTTTCGGTGTGCTATTTCGTCCCCAGATCGATGCGCTAGATCGGGCAGCCGCCCGCTTTTGGGCTGTGCGTCTGGTCCCCGCTGTCCTTCTGTTGCTGGGCTACGGCATCCGCTTCTGGCAAATGCTTCAGTCCGAAGGTTCGCTGGGTCTCAGCGCTCCCATCTTCAACGATGTTGTCTATGGCGAAGGCTACACCATGTCAGACCGAGCGGTATTTTTGCTGGTAGGCATCGTGACCAGCACAGCACTGGTAGCCGCGGTAGGCGGGTGCCGGATCTTTGCCGCCTTGGGCAAGCGTACCTTAGCGATCTATCTGCTGCACTTCCCCATTTTGACCTTCCTGATCGAGCTGGGCTTCTATGAACCGGCCCGGGAACAGCCGTTGCCGGTAATGGTCGCTTGGGTGGTGCTGGAGGCCACCGGCTGCCTGTGCATTTTGAACAGCGAACCGGTGAATCGCGCCTTCAACTGGCTGGCCAATCTCTGGTATCGTCCCTTGAAAAAACAAAGATAATCCGATTTGCTGCGGTGACCTGACGGCCACCGCTTTTTTTATTGAAACTGCTTGACAGTATGCCTACCTTGCGATACAATATAGTCAAAAGAACATGGTAATGCAAGGTAGTGGAGGTGAGGCAATGTTTGACCAAGCGCAGCTGCGCAAAGGCACTTTAGAGGGGTGCATTTTAAAAATCATTGCCCGAGAAGCCACCTACGGCTACGCCATCGCCACCACCTTGCGGGATAGCGGCTTCACCGACCTGACCGAAGGCACCCTCTATCCCCTGCTGCTGCGACTGGAGCGCAAAGGGTTAATTCGAGCAGAGTACCGGGCCGGTCACGGCGGCCCCAGCCGTAAGTACTACACGCTTACCGCCGACGGACAACAGTATCTGGAAGAATTTATGGCCGCGTGGCGTTCGACGGCAGCCAGCATCGACGCGATATTACAGGCGTAACCGACTTTTATTGCTTGTTTTGTTTCCTCACCGAAAGGATGGGATGAGCCATGCTGTTGAAAAACGAATACACCAAGATCAAGGAAGCCAATGACCTGAGTTTGAAAACCCTGCGGGGCGAAAACCGCGCCACTATCAACGATCTGGGAAAGCGGCTAGAGGCGCTGACCTGGAACTGCTATGAGATCGAACGCATCAAAAAGGATCTGATCGACATGGCGGCCCGCTGCGAACTGGAAGGCCGCACATTGGAGCAGGAAGTAGGCGGCGACACCGATGCCTTTTTACTGGAACTGGCCGCCGATCTTCCTCGCGGGACGCCGCTGGATTCCGTCTGCACTTGGTACCCTCGGTGGATGCTCTTTATGGCCGCGCTCAATGTTCCGGGGCTTCTGTTGCCGAGCAGTGCGGGTCCCCAGCTGATCCGCGTTGTGAGTTCCCCCTTTCGCTGGCTGATCTGGCTGTGCATTCTGGCTTGGTTCCAGCGCATAGGACTAAAAATCAAGATTCGCTATGGCCGTGGGGTCCAAACCCTATGGTATATTTTGATGCTGGCAATCTTTGTAGCTTTCTGCATTCTGCCAAACAATTATTTCCCAACCACTTCCGGCACTATAAGTTACGGGTTCGTCATTGTCTACGAATTGGCGTGGGCTGCTGGGTGCCAGTTCTGGCAGACTTTCCACTACAATCGCTGGGCTGCCCGGCATCCTTGGCGGGAACAGCCCCGTGAAGCCTAATTGCCATCTTCGAGGATTCCTCATAAAAAATCCCCGGAGCCACTCTTTCGAGTGTCTCCGGGGATATTTTTGTGTTCCACCGCACACACATACGGCGGAAGCCTACACAGCACTTTGCGGCGGTATGCCACGGGGAGGCTGCAGTCCCACTCCTCCACAACCTTGGACGGCGGACCAAACCGCCGCATGGCTTCTGCCACAGTTCCGCACAGAACCGCAGCGGGAAATGACAATTACAGTTCCGCCAAAATGGCGTCGCCCATGGCGGTACAGCCCACCTGCGTGCAGCCTTCCGCCATCATATCCGCGGTACGCAGCCCTTTGTCCAGCACGGCATTGACGGCAGCTTCAATCTCATCCGCTTCGGTGGGCATATCAAAGCTATACCGCAACATCATCGCCGCCGACAAAATGCAGGCAATAGGATTGACTACATCCTGTCCTGCGATGTCGGGTGCCGAGCCGTGGATGGGCTCATACAGACCGCAGCTCCCCTCGCCCAGCGAGGAGGACGGCACCATGCCGATGCTGCCGGTGATCTCGCTGGCTTCGTCAGAGAGAATGTCCCCAAACATATTTTCTGTCACGATCACATCGAACTGGGCGGGGTTCTTGCAGATCTGCATGGCGCAGTTGTCCACAAACATCTCGCTGTATTCCACCTCGGGATATTCTTCCGCCAGACGATGCATGACCGCTCGCCACAGACGACTGGTATCCAGCACGTTGGCTTTATCCACGCAGGTCAACTTTTTGCGGCGCTTCATGGCCGTTTCAAAACCGATGCGGCCAATACGCTCGATCTCATGCTCCGCATAGGGCATGGTATCCACGGCGACCTTTTCCCCGTTTTCCTCGTAGGTCTTGTGCTCGCCAAAATAGACGCCGCCGATCAGTTCCCGCACCACAATAAAGTCGATGCCCTTGGCTACGATCTCCGCCTTCAACGGGCTGGCAGCGGCCAACTGCGGCCAGATTTTCGCCGGACGATTGTTGGCGTAAAGTCCCATGCCGGCCCGCAGCCGCAGCAACCCTTTTTCGGGGCGCTTATCACCGGGCATACCTTCCCACTTGGGACCGCCGATGGCTCCCAACAGGACGCTGTCCGACGCCTTACATTTTTCCAGTTCCGACACCGGCAGCGGATCACCGAACTTGTCGATAGCCTCCCCACCCATATACGCCCGGGTGTAGGTAAAGGTATGACCATGTTTGGCAGCAATTTTGTCCAGTACACGCACAGCCTGCGTAACGATCTCGGGGCTGGAGCAGTCCCCGTAGATCAGCGCAATATTCTTGTTCATGGGTATCTCTTCCTTCCTGCGGCACAGAGCGGTTATTTCAAGCTGTTCATCAAGCCGCCCTTGGTGATGATGTTCTGGATGAAGGGCGGGAACGGTGCGGCTTGAAAGGTCTGCCCGGTGGTTTCGTCGGTAATCACACCGGTGTCAAAGTTGATGCTGACCATATCCCCTTCGGCAATGGCCTCGCTGGCCGCCGGGCATTCCAGAATCGGCAGCCCGATGTTGATGGCGTTGCGGTAGAAAATGCGGGCAAAGCTCTTGGCAATCACGCAGCTGATGCCCGCCGTCTTGATGGCCAGCGGCGCATGTTCCCGGGAGGAACCGCAGCCGAAGTTTTCGCCGCCTACCATGATATCGCCGGATTTGACCCGCTGGATGAAGGTCTTGTCAATATCCTCCATGCAATGGCTGGCCAGCTCTTCCGCGCTTTGGGTATTCAGATACCGAGCCGGAATGATGACGTCGGTATCGATGTTGTCGCCGTATTTAAAAACAGGTCCTTTGGCGTTCATAGTTCAAACCTCCCTCGGATCGGTGATGTAACCGGTCAATGCGCTGGCCGCCGCCGTGGCGGGGCTGGCCAGATAGACTTCGGAATCCACATGGCCCATGCGGCCCACGAAATTGCGGTTGGTGGTAGATACGCAGCGCTCGCCTGCCGCCAGAATGCCCATATACCCGCCCAGGCAGGGACCGCAGGTAGGGGTGGAAACGATGCAGCCTGCGTCGATAAACGCCTCGGTATAGCCACGGAGGATGCATTCCTTATACACCGCCATGGTGGCCGGAATGATAATGCCCCGCACGCCTTTGGCAATGTGCTTGCCTTTGAGAATCTCATAGGCGGCCTGCATATCTTCGATGCGGCCGTTGGTGCAGGAACCGATCACGATCTGGTCGATCTTAATGTCCTTGCCTTCCTTGGCAAGATGGGTATTTTCCGGCATGTGAGGATAACTGACCGTGGGTTCCAAGGTATCCAGATCGATGGTGACGGTGCGCTCGTACTCGGCGTCGGGGTCGGCTTCGTACTTGGTCCACGGGCGCTGGCTGCGGCCTTTCAGGTAGGCTTCGCAGATATCGTCCACCGGGAAGATGCCGTTCTTGGCACCGGCCTCAATGGCCATGTTGCAGATGCACAGGCGGTCTTCCATAGTCAGGCTCTTGACGCCCTCACCGGTAAATTCCAGACTCTTATACAGCGCACCGGAAACACCGATTTCGCCGATGAGATGGAGGATCACGTCTTTGCCGCTGACCGGACGGCGGATGCTGCCGGTGAGCACCACCTTAATGGCGGCGGGCACCTTGAACCATGCCACGCCTTTGGCCATACCGGCGGCCATATCGGTGGAGCCTACGCCGGTGGAGAAGGCTCCCACCGCGCCGTAGGTGCAGGTGTGGCTGTCGGCGCCGATGATGCAGTCCCCCGCCGTAACGATGCCCTTTTCGGGCAGTAGGGCGTGCTCAATGCCCATCTGGCCCACGTCGTAGAAGTTCAGGATATCGTACTTGTTGGCAAACTCTCGGCATTGTTTGGACTGGGTGGCACTCTTGATGTCCTTGTTGGGGACAAAGTGATCCAACACAATATTCACCCGGGTCTTGTCAAAGACCGAATCAAACCCGGCCTTTTCAAACTCATTGATGGCCACAGGGGTGGTGATGTCATTGCCCAGCACGATGTCCAACTTGGCATTGATCAACTGGCCCGCCGTAACGGTGCTTTCCCCACAGTGGGCGGCCAGAATTTTTTGGGTCATTGTCATTCCCATGATGGCGGCTCCTTTCCCTTGTACAAATCTTATTTGTTATTGATAGCACTGACCAGCGCACGGATACCGGCCACGATAATGTCGGTATGGGTGCCGCAGCCCCAGGTTTCCTCTCCGGAGGCCCATTTCAGGCCCACATAGGAGCAGGCGCGGGAATCGGTATCGGAGTCCAGCGCGTGCTCGCTGTAATGCACCAACGTGAAATGCATGCCGGTCTGTTTTTCGATGGCGGTGGCCACGGCATCCAGACGGCCGTTGCCGGTGGCAGAACATTCCGTGACTTGCCCATTCACCGAAATCTTGATATTGGCGGTGATTGTATGGTCGGAATTCTGCACGAAGTGGGATTCCGTGACATTGAACGGCGTGTTGTGGTTGAGGTAGCTGCTCTCAAAGACGTAGAGCACTTCCTTGACGCCCAGTTCACGATGCTCGTGGTCGCTGACTTCCTTGACGCGGTATCCCAAATCTTCCCGCATTTTGGGCGGCGGATTGTAGCCGTAATTCTGCTGCAGCAGGAAGCCGATCCCGCCCTTGCCGCTCTGGGAATTGATGCGAATTACATCGGCATCGTAGGTACGGCCAATGTCGTGGGGATCCACCGGAATATAGGGGCAGGTCCAGCGATGTTCGCCCTTCTCCTTGCGCCAAGTCATACCCTTGGCAATGGCGTCCTGATGGCTGCCGCTGAAAGCCGCAAAGACAAGGCTGCCGGCATAGGGCGTGCGCTCATAGACGTGCATGCGGGTGACCCGCTCATATACTTCGCAGATGGCAGGCATATCGCTGAAATCCAGATGGGGATCCACACCGTGGCTGTACATATTCATGGCCAACGTGATGGCATCCACGTTACCGGTGCGCTCGCCGTTGCCGAACAGACAGCATTCGATGCGCTGAGCGCCTGCCAGCACTGCCAACTCTGCATCTGCCACGCCGCAACCACGGTCGTTATGCGGATGGGTGGAGAGGATGACGCTGTCCCGATATTTCAGATGGTTGGAGCACCACTCGATCTGATTGGCGTAGATGTGGGGCATGCTCATCTCTACCGTAACCGGCAGATTGATGATCATGGGGCGATCCGGCGTGGGCTGCATCACATCCAGCACGGCGTTGCAGACCTCCACAGCGTACTCCGGCTCGGTACCGGTAAAACTCTCGGGGCTGTACTCAAACAGGAAGTTTCCCTCGTACTCTTCGCTGAGCTGCTTGACCAGCTTGGCACCGTCCACGGCGATCTGCTTGATCTCTTCCTTAGATTTTTTGAAAACCTGCTCCCGCTGGGCCACACTGGTGGAGTTATAAAAATGGATGATGGCACGGGGGGCACCCTTGACGGCCTCAAAGGTCTTGCGGATGATATGATCCCGGCACTGGGTCAGTACCTGCAGGGTCACATCGGAAGGTACGCGGTTTTCCTCGATCAGCTTACGCAGGAATTCATATTCGGTCTCGCTGGCTGCCGGGAAACCCACCTCAATCTCCTTGAAGCCGATCTTCACCAGCATATCGTAAAATTCCAGCTTTTCTTCCAGACTCATGGGCACGATCAAACTCTGGTTGCCGTCCCGCAAGTCGACACTGCACCAAGCGGGTGCCTTTTCGATGTGGTCTTTCTGCGTCCACTGGAACACGTGGCCCGGCTCTACCGGCGGCGGATAATACCCTACTGCGTACTTCGTTGCGTCCATCATAACAAAATGCCTCCTTCAAGGTTTTGGGTGCCCTTGAAGGAGGCAAGAAAAAACCGTCCCTCAAAGGCGTTTGCCTTTGAGAGACGGGAGCAAATGCAAATTGCTGTACCCGCGGTACCACTCTCATTGCCGTTTCCTTCCTTGAAACGGCCGCTCTGTACGATCGGCCCGATAAAATAAAGGGCGAATCGCGCCTGTATGATAACGGTCAGGTTCCGTCCGCACCTACAGTCCAAAGACCATCAACGCGGCTGCTCCGGGGCCAGTGACGCAAAACCTGCCGCACCGCCTTGCACCTACCGGCGGCTCTCTGAAGCGGACTGGGAATTGCTTTCTCCCCATCACTGCATTTTTCAATACGATTACTTTACCAGATTGAAGCAGTGATGTCAACCGTCGTTTTGCACAATTTCATTTGTTCATTTTTGGTTGATGTGTTTGATATAATCCAAAAATGGCTCACTGCACACCGTATTGCAAATCGGCTGTTCCTTCCGCCAAAACCTCCAAAGTACGCGGGGCGTCCTCACTTTTCTGGTCATTTGCCAGCGTTTCGCTGATTCCTTCCTGTGCGGTGATCACCGCTTTCCATTGGTCGCGCGGCGCACTGAAATTGGCCGACACAGAACCGTGCAGAGCCTGTAAAGATACATCGGTCGTTTCGTAATCGGCGTTGTCTGCAATTTTATCCAGCCGGATATCCCCACTCCCCGTCTGAACGTTCAGCTTCGCCGTCTGCAAAACACCGGATCGAATCACACCATCAGCCGTGAAGGCATCGATCTGGTTGATCTGCAGATCCCCCAAATCAATGGTTCCGTTGGTACTGATCATTACTTCCACACTGTGAAAAGCCTGCGGTGGCAGTGTGATGGTTACCTGTGTGTCAGGGGCGGTGCTATTGCACACAAAGGTATATCCGTAGTCCACCGTCTGGTTATAGCTGATTTCTTCGCTTGCATCCGCATTGCACACCTGTACCGATGCTTCTTCCCCAGTTCGCAGTACAAGATTGCCACAGATCATGTTGATAAACAGTTTTCCTTTTCCGGGGGCATCCAGCGCACTGCTGTAAGTAAGCGCACCTTCGCTGCTTCCGTTGGCGTCAGTGGGGCGTGGTTTTTCTTGTGTCAAGGCAGTAGAAGGAACCGGCTCACTTGCCGCATATTCTACCGACGCAGTCGTCGAGGCACTGGAGCCGCCCAAGCCGGACACGTTCAGCAGCAGTACGCTGATCTGAACAACCAGTGCCAAAATCACTACCAACCAGAAAATCAGCCACAGGCGCGGCCCTTTGCGGTTCGGCGTTTTTCCATCATAGGAGGGCACGCCGCTTGTGGGGTATTGCTCCGGGTTCTCCAGCGCCGGCGGTTCTGGGCCTTCCGGCTGCGTCATCGGTTCCGGCGATTCTTTCCGCTGGGGTGGCGCAGCCGCTACCTGCGCCGCTCCCTCTGTCTCAACCGCCCCTTCTTCCTCCAAAATTTTGCGGGCAACTGTGGCGGGATCTCCCAACTCTTTTGCCGTCTTTTCCTCGTTCTCGTTGCCGGCAGCATCAAAGTATTCTTCGTAATAGTTCAGCGCATCCTGCCGCTCTTGGGGCGGCAATGCTGCCAGCAACTCCTCCAGTTGGGCCAGATAGGCATACTTCCTCATGACAGTTCCCCCTTAAACAATTTGTTGATCTGACTGGTGTACGCATCCCATTCCGACTGAAACTGTTCCAGCCGTCTGCGTCCGTCGGCTGTCACCTCATAGTAGCGGCGATTGCGGCCATTGTATGCTTCGTCCCGTACTGTCAGGCAACCGTCCTTTTGCAGGCGGCGTAGTACTGGATACAAGGTAGACTCCGAAAGGTCCAAGACTTGCCGGACCTCCTGTGTGATCTTGTAGCCGTAGGTTCCGTTCGGTTCCCGCGCTACAACGGCCAGCACAATGGCGTCCAGCAGCGCCGCTCCCGTATTGATTGCCATGCGCAGACCTCCTTTGCCTTTGCCGTAGGGGATTGCCCCATTCCTAAAAAGGGTGAATGATGTATCACGCTATATATTATATAGCATATAATATTATATTTTTCAATAGTCTAGTCGCATTTTGCCAAAAAAACAAAAAAAGAACCCCCCGCCCTGAGGGTTGGGCGGGGGTTCCAAAGAAAGGAGGAGAAGAACACATGAAAAATATGAGAATAACATTTTTGGGGCTTCGCAACCTTGGGGTGTTGCTTAGCTTGCAAGTAAATTGTAACCTTTTTGTCACCGAATGTCAAGAGGGAATTGTTAATATTTTGTAATTTCTGGAAAGTGACACTTTATTTTGTCCAAAAACGCCAGAAATGACAATTTATTTTGTCCAATTTAGCTCTGATGGTTTCCTTGATTTTGCAAAAAGGGATTTCAGGGCCGGAGACAAAGTTCCATAAGAAGCGCTTCCGGGTTCCCCTTCACCTAATTCCCCTGTTTTTTCTTCTGTTTTGTACCGCGCTTTCCGGGTTCCCGACCGTGTAAGTTCTCTCGTTTTGACCCGACTTGCAACGGCCGGCAGACCGCAACAGCTGCGGAATACAGCATTTCTGGTGCTGATTTCTATTCTTTTCTCCTATAAATCCTCTCCTGCAGCCGAGCTCCTTGGCAATCACCCATCTGCCCGCAACTGCAGAGATGCAAAAATACTCTCAGAAAGGTTCTCGATTCTCCTCCCCCCTACCTTTCTCAAATCAAATATACCCCCTTCTGAATTGGTCAGATACAGATTATCTCCTCCTTTGTGACATCATTTCTTCATGTTGCCCTGAATTCTTCCCAAATTCTCTATCCGGTTGCAACGTGGACAAAATAACTTGTCACTCTGGACAAAATAATTTGTAACTGGCCAATTTCTTAAAATGTTTACATCTGTACCAGCCTCGGCCGTTCTTCGCCCCATGCTCTCCCCTTTTCTTCGATTACATGTTCTTTTTACCCGTATAACGAAAGAAAAAAAGCTGTCCCAAAGCCACTGAAAAGGGTACAACAAAAACAGCCTTTCCCCGAACAAACGGGAAAAGGCTTGTCACTTTTCTGTTACCAGTTATGCAAAGGTGATGCTTGCTTCAAAAGCAGACTTTTCCTCTCGCAAACCGCAGAAATAATACTGTTTTTCCTCGGTCTGGGCACGCAGCAGCGTGAAGGCTTCCCCTCGCGGGATCTCTCGATGGTAGTAGATCTTCAGGTTCCGCACCTCGCCTTGCTCCCAAATTTCCCACGGCAGTGCGTCACAGAGAATGTCTGCATAACGAGTGTTGTTCATATGGCCGTTCATATCGCAGCGGGAATAAGTAGCCACACACTCCCCCATGGGCTGGCAATCCTCGGGGTCCACCTTGGTCATCTTCATGGGCAATTCAAAAGGTACATCCGGCGCCCACTGGTCGTTAAACTGTTCTGGGTGTTTGCGCAAAATCAACCGCTTATCGGTATCGATCAGTACCCAGCGGCTGTCCAGTACCGCGACCTGTTTGCCCGCAGCGTCATAGAAGGTGGTGATGCGCTTATTGACCGCCCGCTTGCAACGCTCCGGTCGGGTAACGACCGTAAGAGTCTCGTCCACGCGGGGGGTACGGTCGATCTGCAGTGCCTGCTTTGCCAGCACATACGCCGTATGCGTAGCTGCATACAGCTCGTCGTTCAGACCCACCGCTTCCGCGTGGATGGTAGCGATCTGCTGTCCGTAGCGCAGCAGCGCGCCGGGTTTTACATTGCCGTGATGGTCCCCATCATGGCGATAGACGGTGTATTGTTGTGTATATGTCGTAAGTGGTTCCGACATAGCCATTCCTCCTTATTGGGAAAGCTGTAACTTTTGCCAATTCTTTGTATTATAGCACGTTGTCCCGGGAAATGCAAAAAAGAAACCGCAGACTCTTGCCTGCGGTTTCCTGTAAAAAATCAATAATCGTCGCGCACCTTTTTGCGCAGTTTTCGCCAAATGTTGAAGAAGGAGATCACCAACGCCAGCGCCAACAGCACCACGAC
>NZ_CALADU010000282.1 GCF_937890665.1 uncultured Subdoligranulum sp. | reverse complement strand
TGCGGGTGCCGGGGGGATACTGCTCCTTGATAAAATTCACCATTTTTCTGTCCATCACTTTATACCTCCCATTGTCATGCCCTGTTTGGGCGTTTTTTGATATTCCTCCAATTGGCGGGGATTCTCCTCGCCATAAAGGTCAAAGACGATATCGTCCACCTGCTTGCGGACGCTGGGATCGTCGGTCAGCACTTCATAGTGCAGACCTGTGGTGGGGCGGTACGGAAGTTCTTCCCTCACACACTTGAGAAAGGCTTCGGCATCGGTAAACTCCTGTGTATCGCCGTTGGCATAGGACACGCGGCCCACCAGGGGCTTGTCCCGCGCCATGTTCTGCCGTTGGACAGCTAAATCGTAAGCGGTGAGATAACCATTGTAATCTCCAGGGGACGGGTTGCACCGCAGGCAGTAGCGATAATGCTCCGTTTCCACGATGTAGCCGTAGTTCTGTACATAGCCGCCATCGATTTTTCCACCGTGGTCATAGCAGAAGCGCTCCATCGCGAAGCGGCTTTTCAACACATCTTCGCGGAGCTTACCAACGATCTGCTGCAACTCCGCTTTGAACGCGGGGCTGTTCAGTTCCTCTGGGCCGCAGGGCCACCATGTATGCCAGAACTCGTTTCCGCTGCGCCCGAAGTCCATGCGGACACAGCCGACAGCGCCAAGGCGCTTATTTTCTTCGGGGTGCTGGGCATAAAATAAGCCCGCCTCCTCCGGGCGGGCAGGTCGGATATGAAATTGCGTTGTATTTTTCAAAGCTATGAACTCCTTTCGGTGTAGAATTTGGCTTTACACGTTTTTGGGGGGTGTGCTATGATGTGGCAAACAAACTGATATTTATAGGACGGAGAAACTTATGGAAGAATTGATACAAAGATGTTCATGGGCAACTACCGACTTATATAAAGAGTATCATTATAATGAATGGGGAAAGCCCGTCCATGATGAGAATAAATTATTTGAGATGTTAATACTTGAAGGTATGCAGGCAGGACTATCGTGGCTGACAATACTAAACAAAAGAGAGGCATTTAGAATTGCTTTTGATAACTTTGACTGCAAAAAAGTAGCGCTGTACGATGATGCAAAAATAGAAGAGCTAATGCAAAATAGCAGCATTGTTCGTAATCGGTTAAAAATCAAATCAGCAATAACAAATGCTCAACAGTTTATAAAAATCCAAGAATCGTATGGCAGTTTTGATTCGTTTATATGGTCTTATGTTGATGGTAAGCCAATTCTCAATCAGTTCCAAACTGAAACTGATATACCCGCAAGGACTGCGCTCTCAGATCAAATTAGTAAAGACTTAAAAGAGCTTGGCTTTAAGTTTGTTGGTAGTACAATTATATATGCCTATATGCAGGCAATAGGGATTGTCAATGACCATGTAAAAGGTTGCCATTTGTATGCCAACAAATAGCATTTCACTTCGATTGATAGAACAGCAGCTCAACAGGCTTGTTAAGGGCTTTCTGCATCACAATTTCAAGTTTGTCTGCTTATTAAGCGGCTCGTTCCAAATGGATCG
>NZ_CALADU010000281.1 GCF_937890665.1 uncultured Subdoligranulum sp. | reverse complement strand
ACAACGGCGGCATGGAGCACACCACCCTGCACCTGCTGTACAGCCGGTTCTGGCATAAGTTCCTGTATGACATCGGCGTGGTGCCCACCAAGGAACCCTACCAGAAGCGCACCAGCCACGGCATGATTCTGGGCCTGAACCCCCATGCTTTTGAGAACCAGACCGACGCGGAGCGCAAGCGTCTGGTGGCGGAGTACGGCAGCGAGAAGGCGGCCCGTGCGGCGCTGATCGAGAAGTACGGCGAGATGGCCGAGCACCCCATCGTCAAGATGTCCAAGAGCTTGGGCAACGTAGTGAACCCCGACGATGTGGTGGACGAGTACGGTGCCGATACCCTGCGCCTCTACGAGATGTTCATTGGCGACTTCGAGAAAGCTGCGCCCTGGAACACTTCTTCCATCAAGGGCTGCAAGCGGTTCCTCGATAAGATCTGGGGCATGAGCGAGAAGCTGCTGGACGGGGATGCCATCCGTCCCGAGCTGGAGGCGGTAGCGAACCGCACCATCAAGAAGGTGGGCGAGGACATCGACTCCCTCAAGGCCAACACCGCCATTGCCCAGCTGATGATCTATGTCAATGCGCTCAGCGACCACGGCGGTGCCAACCGTGCCGAGTACGAGGTGCTGTTGCAGCTGCTCAACCCCTTTGCCCCCCATATGACCGAAGAGCTGTGGCAGCAACTGGGTCATACCGAGCAGTTGGCCTATCATCCTTGGCCCAGCTACGACGAGGCCAAGTGCGTGGAGCAGACCATCGAAATTGCCGTACAGGTCAACGGCAAGGTCAAGGCTCGCATTCAGGTGCCGGCCGCTATCGAGAGCGCCGATGCCATCGCGCAGGCCAAAGCAGAGCCGGCTGTGGCTGCCGCTATCGAAGGCAAGACCATCGCCAAGGAAATCTACGTCAAAGGCAAGCTGGTCAATATTGCCGTCAAAGGCTGATTTTCGTATTGTTTAGGGCGTCGTCCATAGGGGCGGCGCCCTTTTTGTATGCCGAAAACCACTCGCTAGGCGAGTGGTTCAAAAGAAGGCTTGTGCCGATTATGGAGACAAAAAACTCCCTTTGCTAAAATAGAAGTGCGGTCTGCCAACTGCACAACCAAGCAAAGGGAGGTCATTCAAAATGAACGACGTAAATAGTTTATCGCATACAAGCTGGAATTGCAAATATCATATTGTGTTTGCTCCGAAATACCGAAGAAAAGTATTTTACGGGCAGAAACGGCGGGAGATAGGAGAAATCCTAAGAACGCTGTGTAACTGGAAAAAGGTGAATATCATCGAAGCAGAAGTATGCCCGGATCATATCCATATGCTGGTAGAGATTCCGCCGAAGTACGCGGTATCGAGTTTCATGGGATACTTAAAAGGGAAAAGTAGCCTGATGATTTACGAAAAATACCCTGAGTTGAAATACAAGTATCGGAACAGAGAGTTTTGGTGCAGAGGGTATTACGTAGATACAGCGGGTAAAAATGCAAAGAAAATCGAAGAATACATCCGACGCCAGCTTGAAGAGGATCAGGCAGGAGAACAACTGACAATGGGAAACTTCTAATGAGCCCGTTTACGGGCGGTAAGTAACAAACTCTCGCGGCTGGCAGACCGTACCAACGCGACGTGACGCGTGCGCTAGTATTCCAGGGCTTCGCCCGTCTGTGAAAAACCCCCGGCTTTGCCGGGGGATATTTATTCTGTCTATTTACAATACCCCCCGAAAAAGGTATAATAAAACATATATTTGCCTTTTTGGCAGGAAAGCAGGATGATACCATGCTGATTAGTCTGATCGTTCCTTGTTATAACGAAGAAGAATCCATGCCGCTTTTCTATCAGGAGGCCAGCCGGGTGGCGGCCGAGATGGGGAAGAGCCACGGCGCGGAGTTTGAATTTATCTTTATCGACGACGGTTCCCGGGACGGCACGCTGCGGGTAGCGCGGGAACTCCACGCACAGGACGCCCGGGTGCGGTATGTGTCTTTTAGCCGCAATTTCGGAAAAGAGGCAGGCATCTATGCCGGTTTGCAGGCCGCCAAGGGTGACTATGTAGCCACCATGGACGCGGACTTGCAGGATCCTCCGGCGCTGCTGCCCGCCATGCTGGATACGCTGCTGGATGGGGAGTACGACTGCGCCGCCACCCGCCGCACCACCCGTAAGGGAGAACCGCCGCTGCGCAGCTGGTTTGCCAGAAAATTCTATCAAATCATCAATAAAATGTCGGACACCGAAATCGTGGACGGTGCCCGGGATTTCCGGCTGATGAGCCGCAAGATGGTCAACGCAGTGCTCAGCATGGCGGAATACAACCGTTTCAGCAAGGGAATCTTCAGCTGGGTGGGCTTTAAGACCAAGTGGTTTGACTACGAGAACATCGAGCGGGTGGCCGGCACCACCAAATGGAACTTCTGGGGCTTGTTTAAGTATTCCATCGAGGGCATTGTAGGCTTTTCCACCACTCCGCTGCTGGTGGCAGCGGGAGCGGGCGTGCTGTTCTGTATTTTGGCGTTCATTGGAATCCTATTCGTGGTCATCCGGGCGCTTGCCTTCGGCGATCCCACCTCGGGCTGGCCCAGCATGGTCTGTATCATGCTGTTGTGCAGCGGCGTACAGCTTTTCTGCATCGGCATTGTGGGTGAATATCTGGCCAAAACCTATCTGGAAGTGAAACATCGTCCGATCTATATTGTGGCGGAGACGGAGGAAGGCCGATGAACGCAGGTGCCATTCTAGAATCCTTGGAAGGCGGAATCCAGCAAGGAAACCGCACGCTGCAGGCATGGCTGAACCGCAATAAGTGGGTGTTGGGCGGCGTGTTGCTGTTGGCGATGGGGTTATATTATCCCATTTTCCAACAAGGGCTGGAAAATTTGGATTCTTTTTGCACAGCAGAACCCTATTGGGCGGATCTGTGGGAACGAATCCCTTATTGGGAGAGTGTACAAGGGCGCTGGGCACTTCGTTTGACCGATGCCTTAGCGGATGGAATGCACCCCTATTTCCTTACGGTCCTTTTGACAACAGCCTTCTTCCTACTGGCTGCGTTGGTACTATGCGATTTGATGGATGTGCGTGGTGGGTGGCTTCGTTTTGGCGCAGCGTCTTTGCTGCTGTGCAGCCAGTATGTCATGAATATCCAGACTTACCGCTATTGCAGTACAGCTTACGCATTGTCTTTTTTCTTGGCCGTTTGGGCTGTATTTTGGGCAAGTAGAACCTCGTTGGGCAGTGTTCTGCTCGGTGCACTCTGTTTGACCGTTTCGCTGGGACTCTATCAATCCAGTTTGGGCGTAGCGGCGGTTGTATGTCTATTTTTGCTGATTAAGACATTGTTTCAGCGTGGAACCTTCGATGTGGAATTCAGACGCCTTTTCGTGCGTCTTTTGCTCATGGGAGGCATTGGGGGCGTCTTGTACCTAGTTGTACTACAGATATTGCTAAAAGTCTATGATGCATCATTGGCTGATATTAACGGTATCAACCAAGTGGGTATAGGCTTGCTGGCGCAGCTGCCAAATGGTATTTTGCAGGCATATCGAGATTTTGGTCAGTATTTCTTTGGCAGAGAGATTGCCCAAAACTTTTATTCTATCCGGCCGATACATGCCATATTGCTGCTTGGGGGCAGTGCAGTATTCGTGTACAACCTGTTCCGCTGTCGCAAAAAGCCAGCGGTTTGTATCGTCAGTGTGCTTTGTATCTTGCTGATGCCAGCGGCAGCCAATGTGACCGATATTATCAACCCTACAACGGAAATTGCATTGCGTATGGCCGGCGGCATGGCGTTGGTGCCATTATTCTGTGTTGCATTGCTTGCGCAGGGCGTTTGGATTCGGAACGGTGTGCTGCAAAAAACTGGTGTTTTGCTGTTGTCACTTGTTCTGCTGCGTGGCTATATGCTGCAAAGCAACAACGACATTCAAGTGATGGTGGCGGATAAGACGCAGGCCCTAACACTTGGGCAGGAAATTTTGATCCAGTTGGTTGAACGGGAAGAATACCAGCAGGGAATGCCGGTGGCCATTATCGGTACACCATCGGTGGCGCCCAGTACGTATCGGGATAGGGCAAACCCCCTTATTCAAAGTGGCATCTTCTGGAGTGATGCCGAGAATAACAGAGATGCTTGGATTCGTTTGATGGACCAAGAATTGGGGGCACAAATCTCGTGGTGCAGTTCCGAACAGGTGTTTGCTCTTTGGGGGAATGAAACGTTTTGGGAGATGCCGCCTTTCCCCCAAGAAGGAGCGATAGCCGTGATTGACAATGTTCTGGTAGTGAGAATCGCCTGATAGAAAGGCAGTCTCGCAAGAACTGTGTGTAAGAGGTGCTCTTTTTCATGTCGGCGATTGAAAGTGTAATCCGTAAACAATGGGATACCCTATTTGGCTGGTGCTACCGCAACCGCTGGCCGTTCACGGTCACCATGTTGTTGGCGGCGGCGGTCCACTATCCCATTTACGCGCACCAACTGCGCAATATGGATTCTTTGCATGTAGGCAGCTTGTATGTGGCCGACCTGTGGGACTTCTCTCCCGGATGGGAGACGGCACAGGGACGCTGGGGACTGCGTTGGATGGACGTGCTGCGCGGCGGGATCAACCTGCCGGTTCTGTCCGCCCTGCTGATGCTTTTCTTTTATGTGTTGGCAGGTCTGCTTTTGGTGGAGCTCTTTGCACTGCGCGGGCGTGCGGTCCGTTTTCTTGTGCCGATTTTGGTGGCCTGTGCCCCCTATGTGGCAGAAGTGGAGACCTTCCACTATTGCAGCGCTGCCTATGGTTTTTCCTTCTTTTTGGCGGTTGCTGCTGTTTTATGGGTAGTGCGGCTTTCCGGCTGGCAAGGCTGGACGGCAGGGGCACTCTGTCTGGCCATTTCTCTGGGGATGTATCAGGCAAGCATCGGGGTGACAGCGGCTTTGTGCTTGATGACCCTTGTGCTGAATTTGCTGCGGGGTGCTTACGATGGCAGTAAACTGGGCTGTCAGTTTCGGCGTATGCTGGGCATGGGCCTTTTGGGCTGCGGAATCTACTATTTACTGCTGAAATTCTTTTTGTGGTATGACCAAGTGTCGCTTTATAGCCCGTATGCCGGCGGCCCACTGGAGATGCTGCGGGGAATCCCGCAGGGGCTGATTCATGCATACCGGGATTTTGTAACGTACTTTGCGGTACAGGACAGCATTGCGCAGAACTATTACGGCCAGCGGCTTGCCTATCTGGCGCTGGCGTTGGTGGCACTGGTAGGGGTTTGCGGTCACTTCCGCCGGATAAAACGGAAACGAGAAATCCTGCTGACCTGTTTGCTGCTGGCTCTGTTGCCCGCGGCCGTGAACAGCACAGACATTGTCAACGCCAACAGCCATATTGAACTGCGGATGGCCGGTTCGCTGGTCTTGGTTGTGCCCTTTGTTCTTGCGTTGCTGGAACCTTTGGCGGGACAATCGGTTGCTCGTCTGCCTTGGACAAAAGTGCTGGGAGTGCTCTGCGCGTTGGTATTGCTGCGCGGCTATATCGTGCAGATCAACAATGATGCGATGGTGATGCTGGCACAGAAAAATACCATCGTTCATTTGGCCGATCGAATCTGTGTGCAGTTGGAGAATAACGCGGATTATCAAGCTGGTGCGCAGGTGTGCATTTTGGGACAACCCCAAAATGGAACGTACGACGACCTTTCCCCGTTGCAGGAAAAAGCCAGCGATTTGGTACAGTTTGGGCTGCTCTCCTTTGATCCTACCTACAATAGCCGCGGCTGGCATAGCTTGTATTGGGAGGAACTGGGGCTGCAATTAAATTGGTGCAGTGATGAGGAAACTCGCAAGATTTGCGCCACCGAAGATTTCCAGAACATGCCGGTCTATCCACAAGAAGGATCGATTCAAACCATCGACGGTGTGGTGGTGGTAAAAGTCGCACCGATCCAATAACGGAAGGGAAGTGCTTCCCGTGCGTACCATGACACAAGGTGCCCCTCTGGGGCACCTCTTTGTCTATGCGGTGCCGCTGGTGCTGGGCAACTGGTTACAGTTGGCCTACAACGCAGTGGATTCCATCATAGTGGGGCGTTTCATCGGGCAGGATGCCTTGGCCGCCGAAGGGGTGGCCGGTCCCATTATGAATCTGGTGATCCTTGCGATCACCGGGGTCTGCATTGGGGCGGGCGTTCTGATGAGCGAAGCCTTTGGCGCCGATAAGACTGATACACTGCGAGAAACGCTCGCAACCACGCTGCTGTTTGGTGCGGCACTGTGCTGCGGGGTGGCTCTGGTAGGCATCTTGTGTACACCATGGATTTTGCAGGCACTGGCGGTGCCGGATTCCATTTTGAGTATTACAGCGGTGTATCTGCGAATCACCTTTTTGGGAGCACCCTTTACCTTCTTTTATAATGCATTGGCGGCGGGGCTCAAAAGCGTGGGGGATTCCAAAACGCCGCTGCGTTTTCTGGCTTTTTCTGCCGTGCTGAACGCGGTGCTGGATCTGGTACTGATCGGCGGAATGGGTTTCGGCATTGTATGCAGTGCTGTAACCACCGTGGTGGCTGAAGCGGCCAGCGCCTTGTTGGCGGCAATGTACCTAGTACGCCGGGTTCCGCTGCTCTGCCCGGGGCACAACCAATGGAAGATCCAACCCCAACTCTTGGGACGTATTTTGCAATATGGCGCGATCACGGCGTTGCAGCAAGCGGTGCAGCCCATCTGCAAGGTGCTGATCCAAGGGCAGGTCAATGCGTTGGGGGTGGAGGCTATTGCGGCCTTCAATGCAGTCACCCGGGTGGATGATTTCGCTTTTACGCCGGAACAGAGCATTGCCAGTGCGATCACCACCTACATCGCCCAGAACCGTGGGGCAGGCCAACCACAGCGCATCCGACCGGGGTTTGCAGCGGGTCTGCGGCTAGAGCTGGGCTACTGGGCCTTGGTGGGAACGCTGACTTGGTGGTTGCGGGAACCGCTGGTAGCACTTTTTGTGAAAGGCGAAGGAGCAGCGCAGGTGGTGTCACTGGGCAGCGAATATCTGGCCTTGATGGCGCTGTTCTACGGATTGCCGGCTTTGACCAATGGATTTCAGGGCTTCTACCGTGGTATGGGCAAGATGACGACCACACTTTTGGGAACTTGCCTGCAAGCGGGTCTGCGCGCGTTGGGGGCGGCGGTTTTGGCGCCCCGCATGGGGTTGACGGGCATTGCATGGGCGTGTGCCTTCGGCTGGTGCGTGATGCTGCTGTACGAAATCCCCTATTATCTGTATACCTGCCACAAGAAAAGGCTGCTATAAAAAAATCCGACGGAATATTTCCGTCGGATTTTTTTATAGCTATACGTGTAGGCGGTTTAGACCAGCCCAAATACCAGACCGATGCAATGGACCAAGAAGGCCACGACCCAAGCGATGACACATTGGGCAATGACTACCCCCACGGCAGCCTTGGTGCTGCCCATCTCTCGGCGAACGGCGGCGATGGCAGCCACGCAGGGAGTGTACAGCAGCGTGAAAACGAGGAAGACCATGGCGGTAAAGGGCGGGAATAGCGTGGGTAGTGCCGTGGCATCGCCGCCCAGCAGAACAGTCAAGGTAGAGACAACGCTTTCCTTGGCGGTAAAGCCGGTGATCAAAGCGGTGGAGATCCGCCAATCCGCAAAGCCCAGCGGGGCGAAGATCGGTGCAATCCAAGAACCGATCAAGGCCAGCAGGCTGCTGTCGGCGGAGGCGGCCACATTAAGACGTGCGTCAAAGGTTTGCAGGAACCAGATAATGACGGTAGCCACAAAGATGATGGTAAAAGCACGCTGAACAAAGTCCCGCGCCTTTTCCCAAATCAACTGCCCCACACTGCGGGCGCTGGGCAGGCGATAGTTGGGCAATTCCATGACAAAGGGGACCGGCTCACCGTGGAAGCGGGTGTGCTTGAGGATGAGTGCATAGAGCACGCCGCACAGGATGCCGAAGAGATACAAAAAAATCATCACCGGCGCCCGGTAGATGGGGGCGAAGAAGGTGGCGGTGAACAGTGCATAGATGGGCAGCTTAGCCGAGCAGCTCATAAAGGGGGTTAGCAAAATGGTCATCCGGCGGTCGCGGTCACTGGAGAGGGTGCGGGTCGCCATGATGGCCGGTACCGAACAACCGAAACCGATAAGCATCGGGACGAAGCTGCGGCCCGAAAGGCCGATGCGGCGCAGCAGGTTATCCATGACAAAGGCAACACGGGCCATGTAGCCGGTATCTTCCAGAATGGAAAGGAAGAAGAACAAGGTGACGATGGTGGGCAGGAAGCTCAGCACACTGCCCACACCGGCGAAGATGCCGTCAATGACCAGCGAATGGACCACCGGGTTGATGCCATAGGCAGTCAAGGCACTGTCCACAAGGCCGGTAAGAGCATCAATCCCCAAGGTCATCCAGTCGGAGAGCACCGCGCCGATAACGCCGAAGGTCAGCCAGAACACCAGCGCCATAATGCCGATAAAACAGGGCAGAGCTGTAAACTTGCCGGTAAGAATCTCGTCGATGGCGACACTGCGTTTGTGCTCCCGACTTTCGCCGGGCTTGACTACCGTTTCGGCACAGAGTTTTTCAATAAAGGTAAAGCGCATATCGGCCAGAGCGGCTTCCCGGTCCAGTCCGGTCTCGCTTTCCAGTTCGGTGATGGTGTGGTCCAGCAGTTCTTTTTCGTTTTGGTCTAGCTGCAACGCTTCCAAAATGGGACCGTCGCCCTCCACCAACTTCGTGGAAGCAAACCGCAGCGGTAAACCTGCAGCGGCGGCGTGGTCCTCAATTAAGTGGGCGACGGCGTGGATGCAGCGGTGCACGGCACCCTTGGGGTCGTTGGCGTCCGCTCCGGCGGTGCAGAAGTCGATGCGCCCCGGCAGCTCCCGGTATCGGGCTACATGCAGGGCGTGTTCGATCAGCTCATCGATGCCCTCGTTTTTGGCTGCCGAAATCGGTACCACCGGGATGCCCAAGTCGTTTTCTAGCTGGTTGACCAGAATAGTACCACCGTTGGCGCGGACCTCGTCCATCATGTTGAGGGCCAACACCATGGGAATCTGCAACTCCATCAGCTGCATGGTCAGATAGAGGTTGCGTTCAATGTTGGAGGCATCCACGATATTGATGATGCCGTTGGGCTTTTGCTGTAAGATGAAATCCCGGGTCACGATCTCCTCATTGGAGTAAGGCGACAGGGAATAGATACCCGGCAAATCGGTGACGGTGGCTTCGCTGTGGCCGCGGATGGTACCGTCCTTGCGGTCCACCGTCACGCCGGGAAAGTTACCCACGTGCTGGTTGGAACCGGTCAGTTGGTTGAAGAGGGTGGTCTTGCCGCAGTTTTGGTTACCGGCCAGAGCAAAGGTCAGCGGGGCGCCTTTGGCGATGGGTGGGCCGGCTTTGCGTGTGTGGTAGCTGGCGGTTTTGCCCAGCTCGCCCACACCGGGGTGCGGTACCGCCGCGTGCCGCACTTCGCTGCGTGCTGCCCGGTCGGTGGTATGTACGTTTTCTACGGTGATTTTGGCTGCGTCATCTAAGCGCAGCGTCAGCTCATAACCGCGCAGTTCCACTTCGATAGGATCCCCCATGGGAGCGACTTTGCGCAGCGTTACTTCGGTGCCGGGCGTCAGCCCCATATCCAGCAAATGGTGGCGCAGTTCTCCGGTGCCGCCAATGGCTTCGATCAAAGCATCTTGCCCGATTTTTAGTTCTGCCAATGTCATAAACTTTCCAAACCTCCTGCCTGCCTAGCAGGCCGCAAAATACCCTACGGGTATGCAAAAAAAGTTTAGCACGGCTAACAGGCAATGTCAATCATGCCCCTTTTGCTGAAAAAGAAAAAATAAACGTAGAAACGAAAAAGTAAATCCCAGGAAAACGGTAAAAAACGAGGCAAAAAAAAGAGGAAAGAATTTATGGAAAAATGATGTTTAGTGTTGACTTTTCTGGTAAATAGTGGCAATATATAAATTACACGAATTTGGTACATAAGACAGCGTATGTTGCTTTTTGGTTGGTTCAAAAACGAGGGACCATCCGGTACCTGTTGTACACGATGAAGGAGGAAGTGTATGTTACGTAAGAAGTGGCTTTCCCTTCTGGTAGCGGTCTCCATGGTGGCTGCGATGATGCCGACAACTGCGTTTGCAGAAGAAGTCGACACCACCACAGGTACTGAGGTCGTTACCAGCACGCCGAAAGAAGGAGAAGGGACGGAATCTACCTCTGCCGAGGAAAAGACGGAGCCTACGGAAGACGAGGTAAAGGAAGGTGCCGAGTCTACCGAGGGCAAGACGGAGGAAGGCACCGAGTCTGCTGAAGGCGAGACGGAGGGCGATACCGAGTCTACCGAGGATAAGACGGAGGAAGATTCTGAGTCTGCCGAGGGTGAGGAGGACGATGCGGTCGTTTCCGATGCAAACGGAAACGAGGACGCTGGTCTGCCTGAAATTGCGCTGATGGCGGAAGGACAGGAAACTTACAATAGCACGACGGTTTCTGATGCGGATGGCTTGAAAACCGCTTTGCAAAATGCCAGTGATGGTGATGTCATCACGTTGGAAGAAGGCACCTACGATGTGGGTAACCTGACGATCAACGCAGGTGTACAGATCTACGGACAGGGCGTGGATAAGACTACGATTAATGGTAGCCTGATTTTTAAAAATGTTACGAGCAACATTAAAGTAAAGAATCTTACGCTTCAGTCTGACGGTTCGAGCAATCAGGCAATCAATGTGAGTAGCGGATGCGAAAACATCAAGGTGGAAGTTGACAGTTGTAAGCTGGCTGGCTACCTGTTTGGTGTTGGTGTGAATAGTGGTGCTGCAAGCTGCAAATTGCAGGCATCCAATATCCAGTTGGACAACGTTTGGTGTGGCGCTGGTGTAAGTACGGGAAGCGGCTACAACAACGAAGTTTGGCAGTTTGATGTTACCGAGAGCCGTAATCTTGCTTATGCGGTACAGGCTTTCGGTGCGTATACTGATGGTGCTTCTGGCTATGACTATAACGCTTACTACACCACGGTGGAAAGCTTCGAAGCCGATGCCGCAGACGGACAATATGATACTCCCGACGGGAACGGGCTGGATGGTAGTGTTAAGGTTCCGACGGTTAATGACAACTGGCCTGCAGTGGCTGTTGTGGATGGTGCCTACTACGGAGATTTGGCGGAGGCCATTGCTGCCGGCGAGGATAAGATCGTTACCTTGACCGATGACGTCTATCTGGATAAGATGTTGGTCATCGCCACCAGTGACCTGAAGTTGGATTTGAATGGTTATACCATTACCGCAGCAGAAGATTTTGACACAACGAAGAATAACAACCATTTGATTAACGTCACGGGACAGAATGTTAGTATTGAAAGTGGTGCACTGGTTGGCACGGCTAATAGCAAACATGGTGTGAACGTGTACGGCGGCTCTGTGACACTCAAGAAAGTTTCCGTGGATGTTTCGGCGGCCGCAGCCAGTGCAACGCCGGTGGTTGTAAACGGTGGCAATGGCGAAGCCTCTGTAACGTTGGATGGTAATGTGACACTCACCGGTAATGGCTATTATGCGGTGGATTTGGACAAGAATAATGGTCAGCCTGTTACGTTGAATGTCCAGAAAGATTCTGTGGTTCAGCTGAATGGTACGCAGATAGGCGTTATGGCGAACTCGGAAGACGTGACTGTGAATTTCGGTGAAAATGTCGCGGTTAATGGCAGCAGTGCAACAAAGCTGTTCATTGAGCCTACGGTTAGCAGTGTTACAGTTACCGGTCTGGAAAATACCAACCTGAAAGATACTCCCATCGTTGGCGCTGCGGCTACCGTTGATGGCAAAGATGGTGTGTATTACACCACTCTGCAGGAAGCTGTAGATACCGTCAAGACTAATGGGAATACGGGCACCGTCCGTTTGGTGAACGATGTCAATTTGGGCACCACGCCGGTAGAGGTACCCGCAGGTATGAACCTGACGGTGGAAGGCAACAACCACACCATTACGCTTAACAACAAGCTAAAACCGGGTATTGCAGCTTTCAATGAGAGCACTTCTATGGAAGGCTTGAAGGCAGGAACCACGCTGGTGGTTAATAACGTCAACTTCCAGGGCAAGGAAGAAGTTCAGAACGGCCACGCCGTGATCGTTGGCGGTCAGGGCGGCGTGACGGTTGCGCTGAACAACTGCAATTACACGAACCTGCATGAAGCTGTATACTGCAACAACGTGAATGACGCCAGTGCAGCAAAGAATTCCATCACCATCAATGGCGGCACCTTTACGAACGTCGCCTACAGCTACAGTGTCGATGACGGTGCAACCACTGGCGCGCGTACGGACAAACATGACTTTGTTGTTACCGGTATCACCGAAGGTAAGGAACCTGAAACCTTTGCCGTGGCTACGGTAGATGGTGTCGGTTATAAGACTCTGGGTGATGCCATGACCGCGGCACAGAATGCCAAGGACAAGACTGTTAAACTGCTGAAAGATGTTCAGCTGGATTCCATGCTGACCATCAACCAGGAAAATCTGACGTTGGATCTGAATGGCCATACCATCAGCGCTTCGGATAGCTTTGCCGGTACGGGCAATAGCGCTCACTTGGTGGACATCACCGCAGACAATGTGACCATCAAGGGCGGTACATTGGTTGCTGGTGACAAGAACAACCATACCTTGAATATTTGGGATGCTGACAACGTCAATGTAGAAAGCATGACGGTGGATGGCTCTAAGGCTGGTTTGGGCGGCGCGCCCATCGTTATCGGTGGTTCCGATGTGGACCTGAACGGCAAGATTGTTATCACCACTGGTAAAAATTCTTGGGGCTCCATCAACGTCGATAGCACGAAAGACCGCAATGGCAATCCTAAGGCGTCCACTTTGGATGTGAATGGTGCCATTACTTTCGATGGCGAAAATCCGAGCAACTATGGCATCTACGTGGAAGATAAAGAAAACGTCAACGACAAGGATAAGATGGTCGTCACCTTCAACAAAGGTGCATCTGTTGCTGTGACCAATAACAGCAAGCCCGGTTTCGTATATCTGAAATTTATCGACGATGTGGAAGCCAGCGCTGAAGGTACGGAAAACGTTGGTCTGGTTTCTGATGGACAGGACGGCTTTATCAAGCAGGCCTCCTCCAGCGGTTCTCACCACAACTACCAGTGGCAGTACAATGCTGACAAGCATTGGCAGCTCTGCTCTGATTGCGGTTCCGTGATCAATGAGGACACCCACAACTTCCAGTGGAAACAGGACGAGAACGGTGTAGGCTATCAGCAGTGTGCTGAGTGCGGCTACCGCAAGTCTGCTACCCAGACGGCTGCAGCCAGCAACAATGCGACGGCTTCTGCCTCCGCTTCTGCTTCTACCACCACCAACGCCACCGCTACCGCTGCGATTCCGCAGACCAGCGATGCCAGCAACCCGCTTCTGTGGGTGGTTCTGCTGGTCATCTCCGGCAGCGCCTTCGGCGGTCTGATGGTTTACAAAAAGAAGAAGGAAGATTGCTGATCTTTCCTGATTCGCTAAGCAAAAGATAAAACGGGTGGACAACTTCGGTTGTCCACCCGTTTTGCTATGGGAAGGTTCAGACAAAAGCCCCCGCAAGGAAATCCTGCTTACACAGGGAACCTTGCGGGGGCTTGGTATCATTTCAAGAAGAAGCGCAGCATTTTCTCTTTTGCTTTTCCATAGGGCTGGTAGCGCACCGGCATATCCAACCAAGTTTTCTTATCCACGATGCTGCGCAGGTGGCTGAAGGCTTCAAACCCAGTCTTGCCATGGTAACCACCCATGCCGCTCTCGCCTACGCCGCCGAAAGGCATGGCGCTGGTCGCCAGATGGATAATGGTATCATTTAGGCAACCACCGCCGAAGTGGCAGCGATCCAGCACCTTACGCTGTACGGCCTTGTCCTCGCTGAACAGATAGAGGGCCAGCGGATGGGGCCGCGCTTCAATCTCGGCCACGGCCTCGTCCAAATCGGTATAGGTCAAGATCGGCAGAATGGGGCCAAAAATCTCCTCGCCCATTACGGCGTCGTCCCAAGTCACGTCCTTCATAATGGTGGGGGCAATGCGTTGGGCGGCCTCGTCGCCGGTGCCGCCGCAGACGACCTTGGCCGGGTCGATCAGCCCCATCAGACGATGATAATGCTTTTCGTTGATGATCTTGCCGTAAGCAGGATTTTGCAGCGGATCAGCACCGAACTGGACCTTGATCTCCTCTTGCAGGGCGGCAATCAATTCGTCGCGAACCGAGGCATCGCACAGGATGTAGTCCGGGGCTACGCAGGTCTGGCCGCAATTCAGATATTTGCCGAAGACAATGCGCTTGGCAGCCAGACGAATTTTGGCGGACCGCTCCACAATGCAGGGGCTTTTGCCGCCCAATTCCAGCACGGCCGGGGTCAAGTATTCGGCGGCGCAGCGCAGCACTTCTTTGCCCACCGCCTTGCTGCCGGTGAAGAAAATCATATCAAATTTCTGTCGCAGCAGAGCCTGATTTTCGGCGCGGCCACCGGTCACTACGCAGACATATTCGGGCGGAAAGCACTCTTCCAGAATCTGGGTCAGCACGGCCGCCGTGGCCGGAGAATAGGCGCTGGGCTTTACGATGGCAGTATTGCCGGCGGCCAGCGCATCAATGAGCGGGTCCAAGGTCAACAAAACGGGATAGTTCCACGGACTCATGATCAACACGTTGCCGTAGGGCGACGGGGCGCGAAAACTCCGCGCTGCAAACTGGGACAGCGGGGTGGGCACCGTGCGCTCCTTCATCAAGCTCCGCAGATGGCGAATCATCCAAGTGGCTTCGGACAAGGTTAAGCCGGTTTCGCACATATAGCTCTCATACGCCGATTTGCCCAAATCCTGCTGCAAGGCCCGGGCAAGATCAGCCTCGTGGCTTTGCAGGGCGGCTTTCAATTTTTTCAGCGCCGCAAGACGTGCCTCGGCGGACAGGGTATGACCGGCGGCAAAATACTCACGCTGCCGTTTGAGAATGGTTTGAATCTCCAGCTCCGTCATGAACGGTAACCTCCTGAACTTGTTTGTACATTTCTTCCAACTGTTCGGGTCCCCACAGTACCGGAACCGGATACAGCGGGTTGGCCTCGTGGTCCGCGTAGCGAGCCAACTGGGGAATATCCTCGGTGCGGATACCGGACAGCGTCTCGGGAATATCCATAGCTGCGTTCATAGCGTCGATGTAGGCGATGAACTCTTTGGCTGCCACTTCGTCGCTGGTGGAATCGCTGACACCGGAAGCCCGTGCCAACTCGGCCAGTTTTTTCCAAGCAGCGCTGCCATAGGCCTTCAACACTACCGGCAGCAGTACGCTGTTGGCCAGACCATGGGCGATGCCATACCGTCCCCCCAGACTGTGTGCCACGGCATGTACATAGCCCACATAGCTCTTGGTGAACGCGGTGCCGGCCAGATAGGCTGCCCGCAGCATGTTGGCGCGGGCTTCCCGGTTGTGGCCATTGTAGTAGGCCTCAGGCAGATTGGCGAAAATCAACTGCACGGCTTCCACGGCGGCGGCCCGGGTGCCTTGGGTGGTGGAACGGCCGATGTAAGCCTCCACCGCATGGGTCAAGGCATCCATACCGGTGGTGGCCGTCAACTGGCGGGGCAGGTTCAAGGTCACGTCGGGTTCCAATACCGCATAGTGGGGAATCAACGAAAAGTCGTTGATAGGGTACTTGTGGTGAATTTTTTCATCGGTGATGAAGGCAGCCAGCGTGGTCTCGCTGCCGGTGCCGGCGGTGGTAGGTACGGCGATCAGCAAAGGCAGGCGATGCAATACATGCAGCAAGCCCTCCATGCGGTCCAGCGACTTTTTGGGCCGCACGATCCGCGCCCCGACAGCCTTGGCACAGTCCATCGAAGAACCGCCGCCAAAGGCGATCAAACCCTGACAGCCGTTTTCCAGATAGAGCGTGCGGGCTTCTTCCACGTTGGCAACCGTGGGGTTGGCAACGGTCTTGTCGTAGACGACACAGCGGATCTGGGCGGCCTTCAGCAATTCTTCCAGATGAGCGGTCAGGCCCAGACTGTGTACGCCGGCGTCGGTGACCAGCATCACGCAATCGATATGGTGGGCACGCAGAACTTCCGGCACACCACCCACGCCTTGGATCAATTCAGGCTCACGATAGGGCAAAAACGGCAGCGCAATGCGCATACCGGTTTGAAAAACACGGCAATACACTTTCTTGAAAACGTTCACTCTACTCATCCTTTCCCACAATGAACATCATTGTTAAGAATAAGACAGAATGAGGCAAGATGTCAAGTAAAAGTTTACAAAAATAATTTCCCGATTTTGTTAAAAATGACGAAGTATCGACAACTGTACAAGGTTGCCGCGGGGCGAAGGTCACAGCAAGGCGGCCAAATTGTAGTCCTGCAAACAACGATTGATCCCTGCAAAAGTGGTGTCAAACACTAGGCCGCCGGACTGGGCTTTGGCGGTGTCCATCCGCAGGCTGCGGGACCAGTCGGCAGATTCTAACGTTGGGGAAATGCCCAAGGCATTGCAGAAATGGCGGGCCGTAGTAAGCATATCCGCATCGTTATCGCTGCCAAAGTTGTACACGCCGCCGGGCAGTTCTACCGCCGGCAGTAGATTTTCGATAGCTTGCCGCACATAGGTCACGCCGCGAAAATCTTTGCAGGAAAAACGAACCGCCTTGCCCTGCAATGCGGCCTGCCATAGGTTCAACGGCAGGTTGCCCCGAATGGGTAAGCCATAGCCCGGCAGATCGTACAGCCATGTGGCCCGCAGCAGTACGGCATCTGGCAGTAGGTCCAGCACACGCAGCTCGGCTTCCCGTTTGTGGCGGCCATAGACGTTGGCGGGGCGCAGCGGGGTCTGTTCGGAAAAGGGGCCCAGACCCTCCAATCCGGCATAGACCTGATCCGAGCTGAATGCCACCAATTTGGCACCGCATTGCCGGGCTGCTTGTGCGATCCAACAGGGAAGTTCTACGTTGGCATGAAAAGATTCTTCGGGATGAGCCGCACAGTAACCTGTGTCGGAAAGCGCCGCGGTGTGAAGGATAACTTCGGGGCGGAACTGCAATATGGTATGTAAGACCTCTGCCTGCGTGGCGGTGGCTAAGGTGCCGTGGGGATAGGGAGAAAGCTCCCACCGTCCCGCGAGCTGCTGCAGAATGCGGGACCCCACAAACCCACCGGCACCGGTTACCAAAACACGTTTCATGGGAAAACCTCCTTGGACAGCCGCTTTGTGGCGGCTGCGGTAGTATACCGTTAGTGTACCACATGGGAAGTAGTTTGGGCAGGGGGGCAGGTGTTTTGTAAGTTGACACTGTGGTTGGCAAAAGGATATACTAAATTAAATAGTGGACTTTATAGAAAAATGGAGATTATTCTCGGAAAGAATATATTTTAAAAGCTTTTACGGGAATATCTGCATTGGATAATTGATTAAATTGCGAGGGGGCGCAAACTATAATGAGTGCACAAAAGGTAATTATCATTCCTTTTGCACAAAAGGAAAATGCGAGTACTAGTGTTAATATAACTAACCAATCTGAAAGCGTGCAAATTTACTTGAAAAATTGTTGCGTTGCGGCTACTTCTGCAAAATACTGGAATCCAGATTGCGACGTACTTTTTGTAACAAATATAGAGGTGCCGCAACCGTATATCGATATATTGCGTCAACAGCAAGTGGAAATTGTAAACCAACCGTTTGATGCTTTCTGTATGCCGGACGAATATGCATGGTCATTGGCTTTTTATAAACTTTGTGCATTAAAGCGGATTTTAGAAAAAAGAAACTATAGCTATTATTGCTATTTGGATTCTGACGTTTATGTACAAGGCTCTTTTGAGTGCATTTGGCGAGAATGCATGGACTATATATTGCTATACGATATTAACCATGGCTTGCAAGTACAAGATTTTAGACGTTTTTTGGAAGAAACGCAAAAATTCACGAAACGGGAAAAAATTATCACTCAATATGGCGGAGAGTTCTTTGCAGCTTCAAAGGAAAATGCAAAATGTTTTGTTGAAGATTGTGAGGAAGTTTATAAAAGGATGCAACAAGAAAAATTTGTGACGACCTTGGGAGATGAGTTCATTATATCTCTTGTCGCTGATGGGCAAAAGACATTGATCAGAAATGCAGGAGCGTACATTTACCGCTTTTGGACAAGGGCGTTTTTCTTGGTTTCTACTTGCTATAAATTCAATGCTGTGATTGTTCTTCATGTTCCATCAGAAAAAGAACGAGGAATGATTAATTTGTACAATAAATTTATTAGCAAAGGGAAGATTCCGCGCTTAAAACAAGTACATAAGATGTTGCATTTAACTAAGCCAACATGGAAGTCAAGAATAGCTATTTTTCTTAGAGATTGCAACATGATCCACTAAAATAATGAGGATGTATTGAAATAAGTTGCAGTAAAGAAATGTGCAGTAGATTGCGCTACTTTTGCACAAGGAAATAGATAAAAGCTAAAAATGGTTTTTCAGCGGGCATATAGGGATAAAAGCAAGGGAGTAGTCGCTTCGGTTTGAAAAAGGTGGACACATAGATGCTGGAAACGATGCGGGACTTTTTTAACCATCGTTTGGATGGATATGAAGAACATCAATTAGGGGTGATTCAGGGCGCGCGGGAATTTTATCCCCTGACCGCCGCTTGTCTGCCGCAAAAGGAGAACGCACGCCTATTGGATTTGGGATGCGGAACAGGCCTTGAACTGGAGCCGTATTTGGCGTCCCATCCCACGGCAGAGGTGACCGGTATCGATTTGGCAGAGGAGATGCTAAAGGCTTTTCGGATGAAATTTCCCGATCGAGCGTTGACGCTGCTGCAAGGATCCTACTTTACCATCCCTTTTGGGGAGCGATGCTATGATGCGGCGGTATCGGTGGAATCGCTGCATCACTTTACAAAAGCGGAAAAAGTTCCCCTTTATAGAAAGGTGCTTCGGGCGTTGAAACCAGAGGGGTACTTCATCATCACCGACTATTTTGCCGCCTCCGAAGAGAAGGAAACCCATTTTAGGGCAGAGCTGCTGCGTTTGCGGCAGGCACAGGGCATCCGTGACGAAGAATTCTACCATTATGATACGCCTTTGACCGTAGCCCATGAGATACAAGCCTTGCAAGAGGCGGGATTTTCTCAGGTGGAACTTTTAAAGCGGTGGGACACGACCTGCCTGCTGCGGGCCAATGCATAATCGCAGGGATACTATGCCATAAGAAGTCCCGGCGGGATGACCGAGAGAAGCAGAACGGTTTGCGCGGATACAGGGGGGGCGACCAACGCGGCGGAGATTCGCGTAAGGGAAAAAACGGTTCCCGTATTTATTATTCGCTTTTTGGGTAGGAGAAATTTTCATGTATGAAGTAATGCAGGTGGGGCAGAACAGCTATTTTATCCAGAGCCCGGCCAAAATCGGATTGTACCGACTCAATGATACCGATGTCTGCCTGATCGACAGCGGCAACGATAAGGATGCCGGGCGCAAAGTCCGCCAGTTGCTGGCCGCCAACGGCTGGCGTTTGGCGGCCATCTACAACACCCATTCCAACGCCGACCACATCGGCGGCAACAAATATCTGCAAACCCAGACGGGCTGTAAAATCTATGCCCCCGGCATGGAGTGCGATTTTACCCGGCATCCGGTGCTGGAGCCTGCCTTTCTCTATGGTGGGTACCCCTGCAAGGAACTGCGTCACAAATTCCTGATGGCGCAGGAAAGCGACGCGCTGCCGCTGACCCAAGCAACGCTGCCCGAAGGATTTGAACTGCTGGAATTGCCGGGACACTTCTTTTCGATGGTCGGGTTTCGCACACCGGATGACGTGGTCTATCTGGCGGACTGCCTTTCCAGCCGGGAAACGCTGGACAAGTACCAGATTGGTTTTATCTATGATGTGGCCGCCTATCTGGATACACTAGAACGGGTCAAAACCTTACGGGCCAAGGCGTTTGTGCCGGCCCATGCTGCGGTTACCGAGCAGATCGCCCCGCTGGCACAATACAATATAGATAAAGTGTGGGAGATCGCCGGCAAGATTCTGCGCCTTTGCGAACAACCCGTCGGCTTTGAAACGATCCTGCAAAATCTTTTTAAAGCGTACGGTCTGACGATGAATTTTGAACAATATGTGCTGGTGGGCAGTACGGTGCGCTCCTATTTATCGTGGCTGAAGGACACCGGCAAATTGACGGCACAGTTTGCAGACAACCGGCTGCTGTGGCAGCGCGCGGAAGCCTGATGGAGGACACAATGAACAAACAGGAAGTTTATCGTTTTTTAGAGGAAAAACAAATTCGGTACGAAGTCACCGAGCACCCGGCGGTGTACAACATGCAGGAATTGGAACAGGTAGAACTGCCTTATCCGGACCGGGACGCCAAAAACCTTTTTGTACGGGATGATAAGCGGCGCAACTACTATCTCATCACCGTTCAAGGGGACAAACGGGTCAATCTGAAAGAGTTTCGGCGCAAGCAAGGGACCAAACCCCTGACTTTTGCCTCGCCGGAAGAATTGCAGCAGCTTCTGGGATTGATTCCCGGCGCGGTGACGCCATTTGGGTTGCTCAACGATACCGAGTGCAAGGTCCATTTTTATATCGATCGGGATTTTTGGCAAGGGTCCGGCCTGATCGGCGTGCATCCCAACGACAATACGGCCACGGTTTGGCTGCAGGCAGAGGAATTGACGGCGCTGCTGCGGGAGCACGGTACCGCTGTGGATGTGGTGGATCTGGACTGAGGAATTCACCCCTTCAAGCACCTACACGATCTGGTATAGACCGGTTATGTGTAGGTGTTTTTCTTATCGTGCGGCGGTGTGCAAGGCTGACAGCTTTGCAAAGTGGTTGGTTTTGGCAAAAACTTCCGTCTGCCCGCGTTTGTATAGGGGATAAAGGCAAGCGATTTCGCATAGGTTGGGGCAGGGAGGTGGGGGCATGCTGGAAATTTTGGGCCTGTTTTTGCAGGCGGCGGCGGGGCATGTACTGTATCTGGCCTTACACTTGGAAAGCGGTTCCTTCCCGCGGCCGCTCTCTCCGGCCAAGGAACGGGAAGCCTTTGCCGAGCTGCACGCCGGAGGGCCGCAGGCGGTGGAAGCGCGGGACCGGCTGATTCGCCATAACCTGCGATTGGTGGCGCATGTGACCAAAAAATACTACGCGGCAACTTCGGCACAGGATGACTTGATTTCTATTGGCACCATCGGTCTTATCAAGGCGGTAGATACCTTTGATCCGGCACGGGCCAGCAAGTTTTCCAGTTACGCCAGTCGCTGCATCGAGAACGAACTGCGGATGGAGCTGCGCCGGACGCGACGGGAGGGTACACAGATTTCTTTGCAGGAACCGCTGGAAGGTAGCAGCGGCCAACTGACCTTGGCGGACACGCTGCCGGATCCGGCGGTAATGGAGGATGATTGTGAGCGTCGCGCCGATGCAGCTCGGCTGCGGCGGCTGTTGCAAACGCTGCCACAGCGGGAACAGGATTTATTGACGATGCGGTACGGTTTGGACGGCAAACCGCCCAAAACCCAGCAGGAGGTGGCAGCGCATTTGGGGATCAGCCGCAGCTATGTATCCAGAATGGAAAAGCGTGCTTTACAGCGGCTGCAGCAGCACTGGAAGACGTAGACTTGTTCTGAAAAAGGGATGAGTTGAAAATCCATACATTTTCTGCGCAAAATACAGCCAAAAAGTGAAAGAACCCTACAAAAACACGAGAAAAAATGATTTTGTGCTTGGCTGAAAAACACCAGACATAAAGCGATGAAAAAATCGATATAACGAAAAAATATAAAAATGAGACAAAGTTGTGGTAAAGATATGAAGAATGTGAAAAAATTATTAAATAACAAAAATGGGTAACGAAATTTGTTCAAAATCCATTGACATTTCGACCAAAAGCAGATACTATCTAAGTATCATATAGCGAGGGAGAGTAGACTGTCGTGCATCTGACAAAAAGTGAACAGCAGATTATGGAAATTTTCTGGCAGGCAGACCACCCTATGGCACAAACAGAAGTGGTTACTACCTGTGTGGATCGAAAATGGAAAGAGCGTTCGATCTTCTCTATGCTCAACAGCCTGATGGAAAAAGGCGTCCTGCGTGAAGTGGGATTTGTGCGTAGCGGCAAGACGTACGCGCGAACCTTTGAACCGGCGATGTCTCATGCCGAATATCTGGCAGAGGTAGTTGCCCAACAGCTTCCGATGGAGCAGTTCCCCGAACTGCTGGCGGCCATGCTGAAAAAGGTGGAAATGACCCCGGCTTTGCAGAAAGAGCTTCGTGCCGTGGTACGCGAAAATGGACAATGATTGGATAGACGAACAAAGGTTTAGCGGATCATGCCGCTGGCGGCGATGGCGGCCACAGCCTCCTGAATCTTTTCCACAGGCAGGGTCAAGGCAAAGCGAACATAGCCTTCTCCGCTGGGACCAAAGCTGGACCCCGGCGTGCAGATGACGCTGGCCTTTTCAATCAATTCCATGCAGAACGCCATGCTGGTTTCGTAGCCGGCGGGGATAGGCGCCCACACGAACATGCTGCCGTGGCTGTCCGGCACATTCCAACCAATGCTACGCAGTCCGCCGCACAGCGCGTCACGGCGGCGCTGATATTCGGCACACTGCCGCTGCACACCGTCCAAGGGACCGGTCATGGCGGCAATCGCTGCCTTTTGGATGGGCAGGAACATACCAAAATCAATCTGGGTGCGCAGCTTTTTGCAGGCGGCTACCACGTCGGGGCGGCCTACCAAAAAGCTGATGCGGGCGCCGGTCACGTTGAAGCTCTTGCTCAGGCTGAAAAACTCCACCGCACAGTCGGCGGCACCCGGCGTGTTGAAGATGCTGCCGCCGTGGGCACCGTCAAAGATGATGTCGCTGTAAGCGTTGTCATGTACCAACAGAATGTCGTATTTGCGGCAAAAAGCGACGATTTCCGCGTACAATTCCGGGGTGCCGATGCTGCCCACAGGGTTGGCAGGCAGGCTGACCAGCATCAGCTTAGCCGCCCGGGCTACCTCCTCGGGAATGGAGGAAACATCCGGCAGGAACTGATTTTCCTTGGTCAACCGGTAGTACCACGGTTTGGCACCGCCCAGCATGCAGCCTGTCATAAATACCGGATAACAGGGGTCGGGCAGCAGGACCACATCCCCGTCGTTGCACAGGGCAAGGCCCAAATGGCCGATGCCGTCCTGACTGCCGGAAAAACTCATCACCTGTTCGGGATGCAGCCCCTCTACACCAAAACGGCGTTTATAGTAGTCGCAGACGGTTTGAAGCAGCTCCGGCAGGTCGCGCAGGCTGTATTTCCAGTTTTCGTCGTTCTGCGCGGCGTCGATTAGAGCTTGCTTGATGTGCGGGGCCGGAGCAAAGTCCGGGGTACCTACGCTTAAGTTAAAGAGATGGCGGCCTTCGGCTTCCAGAGCTACTTTTTTGTCGTTCAGCGCGGCAAAGATCTCAGGTCCGAACAGGTCCAACCGTTGGGAAAATTCCATGCCAAAAACCTCGTTTCCAAAGTGGGAATACCCCTTATTATACGCTCGCCGCTGCCAGCTTGCAAGCCCTGTCGGTTCGTGTTATGATGAAGAGAATCAAATACAAATGAGGGATCTAGGATGGAAAAGGAAAACCGTTTGGCTGCAGCATATCTGTTGATCGGCATTTCGGCTGCGGGACGTGCCTTTTTGGCTATGCCGGAGGCAGTGGAACTGCAAGAACTTTCTTTGACGGTGCTGGCTTTGGTGGGCTACCTGTTGGTTTGCCGCCGTACATGGAAACCGCTGGTTTGCGGTGTGGCACAGGTGGTTTTGGAATTGATCCTCTGCGGCAGCCAGCATGGCGGTGTTTGGGTGTGGCTGATGCCGGCACTTCGGTCGGTGGATTTGTGGGTACTGCTGCTGGCGTCGGTGTTGATGCTGCGGCAGAGCGGTCAGGCCAAAACCTTGATGCCCGTTGTGGCGGCCGTGCCCTTGGCGGTGTATACGGTTTCCCGAATACTCTCCCTGCCGATGGTGATATCTTCGGCGGCTTTTATTGTGTTCAGTGTGCTGCTGCTCTGGTATGCGGTGTTGATGCTGCGTACTTACCGTACGGCACGGGAACAAAAAGAAATCCGGTAACGGCATAAGGTTGTAGAATTTCCCTGAATATGCTATACTATTAATAATTATCGAGGTTTGGCTCGGGAAAGAAGGCTTATCTATGATTCCTTTTAATGTTCCGCCTTGTGTGGGGGACGAGATTGAATATGTAAAACAAGCCATTGATTCGCATAAAATCTGCGGTGACGGTGCCTTCACCAAGAAATGCAATGCTTGGTTGGAAGAACGGTTTGCAGCCCAAAAAGTGCTGCTGACTACCAGCGGCACCACTGCGCTGGATATGGCCATGCTGCTCTGCGGGCTGCAGCCCGGGGATGAAGTCATCCTGCCCAGCTATACCTTCTCCAGCACGGCCACTGCAGCGGTGCTGGCCGGTGCCAAACTGGTGTTTGTGGATATCCGCCCGGACACGATGAACATTGATGAGACCAAGATCGAGGCTGCCATCACCGAAAAGACCAAGGTCTTGATGGTCATGCACTACGCCGGTGTGGCCTGTGAAATGGATACCATTATGGACATTGCCCACCGCCATGGCTTGATGGTGGTGGAAGATGCGGCGCAGGGCATGATGAGCCAATATAAAGGTAAGGCTCTGGGCACTATCGGTGATTTTGGCTGCTATTCTTTCCATGAGACCAAGAACTACTCCATGGGAGAAGGCGGCGCGCTGGTCATCAACAACCCCGCCTATAACGAGCGTGCCGAGATTCTGCGAGAGAAGGGCACCAACCGCGCTAAGTTCTTCCGCGGTCAGGTGGACAAGTATACCTGGGTAGATTTCGGCGACAGCTATCTGCCCAGTGAGCTGAATGCTGCCTATCTGTGGGCGCAGTTGCTGCATGCCGACGAGATCAACAACGATCGTATGGCCACATGGAATGCCTATCGGGCAGCCTTCCAGCCGTTGGCAGAGGCCGGCAAGGTGGAATTGCCGGTGATTCCGCAGGACTGTGTACACAATGCCCACATGTTCTACCTCAAATGTAAAGATTTGGAAGAGCGTTCGGCGCTGATCAGCTACCTGAAGGAACGGGACGTTTTGGCCGTGTTCCATTACATTCCGCTGCATTCTGCTCCGGCAGGACTCAAGTTTGGCCGGTTTGACGGGGAAGACCGTTACACCACCAAGGAGAGCGAGCGGTTGGTCCGTCTGCCGCTGTACTACGGCTTGACCGAAGAAGACCGCAACCGTGTGATCGAAACGGTGCTGGCCTTCTATGCGCAGTAATTTGTTGTGGAGTTGATGCCACAGCATCCATACTGCAAACAACCAGAAAGGAAACACGAGAATGGAGTCATTGCCGCGCCTTGTGGGGGAACGGGTCGTTTTGCGCCCCATTACCGATGCGGATACCGAACATATCGTTGCGTGGCGGAATACACCTTCGGTGATGGAAAATTTTATTTTCCGTGAGAAATTCACGCCGGAGATGCACCGTCATTGGCTGGCTGCCAAGGTGGCCACTGGGCAGGTAGTCCAGTATATCATCGAGGAGAAAGTTACGGGACAACCGGTGGGTTCGGTCTACTACCGTGATATGGACTGCAAAAACCATAGCGCGGAGTATGGTATTTTCATCGGGGAACCGGACGCCCGCGGAAAGGGACTGGGTACCGAAACCGCCCGACTGTTTACCGACTTTGGATTCAAAACACTGGGGCTGCACCGGATCAGCTTGCGCCTGCTGGCAGAAAATTTGCCGGCGCGCCGCAGTTATGAAAAGGCTGGCTTTGTGCTGGAAGGAACGTTCCACGATATGGTATTGCTGGAAGGACGTTACCGCGACGTTGTGTTTATGGCTAAATTGTCCCCAAACCCGGCAGACAGCGACAGAGTGGGGGAATAAGCCCGTGAAGACCATCCGAAACATTTTACAAAAGACCCCCAACGCGCTGCTCTGCGTTTTGGGGGCACTCGTGTTTTTGCTGGTGTTTTATACGCTGGCTTACCGTACGCCGCTCACCGACGTGTGGATGGCTCCGAATATCGATAATGATGAAGTGATCTACAACCGGCAGGTCGTCAGTGTTATCACCCACGGCGGGCCGCAGGGCTATTTTGGGTATCAGGAAACCCACGCCGACATTGGGCGTTACAGTACCTGGGGACCGTTTTTGATTTGGGCCTATGCGATCCCGGCCTTTTTCTTCGGCGCGGGGGTTAACACGGTGTTCTGGTGCAATATTGTCTTTGCCATTGCCGGGATGGCTTTGTTTGCGTGGGCGACAAAGCTGAAAGTTTGGCAGCAGATGGTTTGCGCAGCCACACTGGTTTGCCTGTGGATGCCCTTGAACTCGGTGTTCAGTGGGGCATCGGAAGCTTTACACTACGCATTGGCATTGACCATTGTGGGGGCCTCCGTGGCAGTATATCGGAATTTTTCCTATGGATGGCTTATCGTGGCGATCGTTGCCTGCGCGTTGGAAACGATTTTCCGCCCCTATGCGCTGTTGTTTTGGCTGTTTCCGCTGGTGGCGTTGTGGAACCGTGAAAAGCGGTGGCGTATTCTTTGCGGGGGAACGGCCTTGGTCAGCTTTGGACTGGCACTTTTCTCCATGACAAAACTTGCGGCACCATATTTCAGCGGTGGAGGCATGGATTTTGAAGGCTTGCGCATGCTCCTGCGCGGTGATTTGGTGGGGGCAATACAGTATGAACTGGAACATGCGGCAAAAGCGTTGCGCACAGTTTGGGTCGATATTGTACCTACGGTGCAAGGAGATCCGCGCTATCTTGGCGTAGGTTGTGTGATTTTTCTTGTTCTGGTACTGGTAACGCTGGTTTGTTTCCTGACGGATATACGTCGGGGCCGTCCCTATCGCTTTAAAGCCGCTGCACTGGCTTGCGCGGGACTGGTTTTGTTGGTGTTGGTATTTATGTATAGCATCGCGCCGCGGCATTTAATGCTGCTTTGCATGTTGATGTTGGGCGCTCTGACAGTAGAAAATGCATCGCAGTTCAAGTTCTATTTGCCAGTACTGGCGATTTTGCTGCTGCCTATCAATGCTGAGCGGAGCAGCCTGTCGACCCGCTTTCCCGAGATGGAAACGCAAATCGCTGCGGTGGAAACAGCGCTGACCGACAGTGTAGAGGCGCGGCAGAGCGATGACCCGTGGGACTATACCTTGGCCTATGCCTATGATGACGATGTGTTCCATGGGTATCTGTATGCAGTGCCGGCGGGTATGGGCATTGAGTTTGACTGGAACACCTATCTGGCAGATCCCAACAACACGATTTACTCGCGGTATGCTATGGTGAATCACGGCACCGATGCCGAAAAACGCTTGTTGAACGACGGCTGGCAAGAGTTGGTTTCAACCGAAGATTTGGTCGTGTATGAACGGATGTAAGAGGTGCTGCAACTGATGTGTGGAAAAGCAGCATGCTGTTATGAACGGCAGACTTGCGAGTCTACTTAGGAATTTATAACTGAGAAACATCGGTTTTAGGTCGAAGATGTTTGGAATCGGAGAGACAGCGGAAAACAGGGAACCTAGGGCTAATCAGCCGTACAGAATAAGATAGAGGAGAACTAGTCTTTGCATGAAAACGCTAGAGATAAAGCAAAGTGAATTTAGGTGGAAGCAAAAAGCGTTTTGCCTATTCTGTGCTGTTTTGGTGCTTGGTGTGGCTTTCATTCTTGCCTATCATGATAAAGATTGGAAGCATATTTGGTTGGCTACCGGAATGAACAATGACGAGGTATTTTACAATCGTCAAGTTGTGGGAGTTCTGGCTTATGGTCATCCTAAAGGTGTTTTTGGATATAATGAAAGTGCTGCGCAGATTGGGCACTTCGGAGGATGGGGGCCGTTGCTGGTTTATTTGCAAGCGCTGCCAAGCCTTTTCATTGGAACGGGTGTCAACACCGTATTTTGGAGCAATGTGATTCTCTTTCTGGTAGGATGGGGAGTTTTTGTCTGCTGTGCAAAAATATCGTGTAAGCAACAAATTGTTTTGGGGCTTGCTTTTGTTTGTGCGTGGCTTCCTCTGGAGCAGGTTTTCTCGGGCTCTTCCGAACCCATTCAATATACGTTGATTTTAATTTTGTTTGGTGCCTGCTTTTCTATGCGGGAGCGCGTTCGACCTTTGTTTTTCGGGGTTGCTGCACTTGCTTGCTTTTTGACTACAGTGACGCGGGCATATACAGTGCTTTTGTGGCTGTTTCCCTTGGCATTAACATGGAAAAAAGGACACAAATATAGACTTTTGGGAATTGTAATTGCTGGGATATCTTTGTTACTTTTTGGTTTCAGTGAGGCGTATTGCAATGCACCCTATTACGAAGGCATGGGGACGGATACACAAGGAGTACAATTTCTCTTAGAGGGAAAAATCGGACAGGCGATTTGGTACGAAATCGATCGTGTGAAAGAGGGAATTTCTTTCCTGTATCAAAGTACGGTGTTGACCTTGTCAGGACAACCTCAGGAGCAGGGACGAGCTATCCTTATCTTTGGTATTCTTTTTCTGGTGATGCTGGGGTGCCTTGTGTATGATTGGACGCACAAAAGACCCGTCTTGTTCAAAGGAATAACACTTTTCTGCATTGTGCTTATCTTAGGTGCTATCTTCCTTGTGTATTCTGCGGGTGTAATTCAGCGACATCTTGTGATGCTTTGTGTATGGATGCTGTGTGTCCTGATCGGCGAGGACGCGGTTGCTTTTGTGGCGGTAATTCCTTTGTGTGTATTGTTTTTGCCAATGAATTTAACAGTTGCCAATCTTCCTACCTATTCTGCTGAAATGGACCAGCAGATGGTACAAGTGGAAGAGGCTTTGCAGCAATGTGTGGAAGAACGTTCCAGCAAAGATCCGTGGGATTTTACACTTGCGTATGCGTGGGGAGACGGTGTCTTTCACGGTTACTTATATTCTGTTCCGGCGGGCATGGGAATCCAGTTTGATCAAAGTGAGTATCTGGCAGATGATGCCAACCCGATTCGTGCCCGTTACGCAATGGTAGGCCATGATACGGAAACCGAAGAACGCCTTTTGACCGACGGCTGGCAGGAGCTGGTATCGACCGAAGATCTGGTCGTGTATGAGCGACAGGAGGATTTTCCTCAATGAATTGGATGTCAATAAAAAGATGGAAAGAAAAATCTAGTTGGCGGCAGGTTCTTTGGCTGACGGTATGCGCAGTGATTTTTCTATTTGTAATCTATGCTGCTGTTTATCACGATCAAGATTTATGGAACTTTTGGCTTCCGACCCGCCAGCTCAATGATGATGTGATTTACAGCCGGCAGATGGCCGGAATCTTGTCTGATGGACAACCACGAGGATATTTTGGCTATAATGAAACGCATGCTTCGGTGGGGCATTTTGGTGCATGGGGACCGGTCCTTATTTATTTGTATGCAATACCGGGGCTCTTGGTGGGAACTGGCGTTAATGCGATGTTTTGGTGCAATGTCCTCTTTGCCATTGCAGGATGGGTCTTTTTTGCTTATGGAGCAAAACTGACTGGAAAACAACAAGTTTTTTTTGCTATTTTAGCAGGTTGCCTGTGGACTGCGGTTCAACAAGTATTTACGGGAACTGCCGAACCGGTGCTCTACTTTTTGATTCTTGTTATCGTGGGAGCCTCTGTTTCCTTGCAACGCAACTGGAGCATAAAATGGTATGTTCTTTTGGCGGTGGCTTGTTTCCTGATTACGGTGGTACGGGCTTACACCGTTTTGTTTTGGATTTTTCCTATTTTGGTGTTATGGAAAAGACGATCTAAATGGGCGATTGCCAGTGCGGCATTAGCGGTCTTTTCCATCATAGGCTACTTTGTGGTAACGGCATGGTGTAATGCACCTTATTATGAAGGCATCGATGTAGACTACACGGCTTTTCAGTTGCTGTTTGAAGGCCATGGCATACGAGCTGTGGTATATGAGATCAAGCGAATTTTACAGCAAATGAAGTCTATGTGGGGCGATTATCTTAACCCTATGCTCAATGGCTGGGCTACGGAGCAAGCGATTGCCTTTTTGGGGCTGCTTTTCCTGATTGCGACAACGCTGTTGAGTGTTGTGATCGATATTAGGCGTAAACGGAATGTTCAAATAAGAGTGTACGCACTGCTCTGTGCGTGTACAGGCTTGTTGGCAATGTTTGCGTTTTATTCTGTGTCCCCCATGTCTAGACATTGTACTATGCTGGGGATTGTTCTGTTGGCAGCCTGTGTATATGAATATCGTGGTGTTTGGTGGATTGCGTTGCTTTCTGTTGTCTTTTTGGGGTTGCTCCCTAAAAGCTTGGAGTTGAATCCGTTGCCTACTTATGATGCGCAAATGGATGCACAGATACAAACTGTTTCTACAGCATTGGAGAAAGCGATGGAGTCAAACGATAGCGATGATCCTTGGGAGTATACCCTCGCCTATGCTTTTGGGGAGGACGTTTTCCATGGTTATTTGTATGCGGTGCCGGCAGGTATGGGCATTCAGTTTGATAAACGAAGTTATTTAAGAAAATCGGAAAATCCAATTTACTCAAAATATGTAATGGTAGGCCATGATACGGAAACCGAAGACCGCCTTTTAACCGAAGGTTGGCAGGAGCTGGTCTCCACAGAGGATCTGGTCGTGTACGAACGTCCAGATGACGTGCAATAAAAAGGAGAAGAACGCAACAACCATGAAAAAAATATCCTATGTAATTCCCTGTTATCGCTCCGAGCATACTCTGACCGATGTGGTGCAGGAAATTACCGATACGATGAAAACCTTGCCGCAGTACGAATACGAGATTGTGCTGGTCAACGATTGTTCTCCGGATGACACCCTTGGCACGATCCGCCGTTTGGTGGCGGCAGATTCTCATGTGCAAGGGGTGGATTTGGCCCGCAACTTTGGGCAGCATGCTGCGTTGATGGCTGGCTTTCACCAGTGCAGCGGTGACATCATCGTTTGTTTGGATGATGATGGACAGACTCCGGCGAATGAAGTGGGGCTTTTGCTGAATAAGTTGGAGGAAGGCTACGACGTAGTCTATGCCCGCTACGACAACAAACGACAGGCAGGATGGCGTAATTTGGGCAGTTGGGTCAACAGCAAAATGACCGAAGTTATGCTGGGAAAACCGCCGGAACTGGTGGTGAACAGTTATTTCGCGGCGCGTCGTTTTGTGGTGGAGGAAATGCTGCGCTACGAGCATTGCTATCCGTACGTGATCGGTTTGGTGCTGCGCACGACCAAAAATATTTGTAATGTGTCGGTGCATCATCGTGCTCGGGAGGAAGGCCGCTCCGGCTATACGTTGGGCAAATTGTTGGGGCTATGGATGAATGGCTTTACCTCTTTTTCGGTCAAGCCGCTGCGCATCGCCACTTATTTCGGCACAATTTCTGCAGGGGCCGGTTTTCTGTATTTGATTTATATTCTGATTAACCATTTTACCAAGCACACGGCTCCTTTGGGGTGGGCTTCCACCACGGCGCTGCTTTTGTTGCTGGGAGGCGCAATCCTTATTGTGCTGGGTCTGATTGGAGAGTATGTGGGCCGCATTTATATGTGCAGCAATGCGGCGCCGCAGTATGTGGCCCGGGAGTATCTGCACCATGAGGAGGATGCCCAGTGAAACAAGCAAAGTGGTTTTTGCTGTTGCATTTGATTTTGGGAATCTATGCCAGCAGTAGTGTATGCAGCAAGCTGGCGGCTCGGCAACCGTTTATGAGCGGAGCTTTCATTTTGCTGTATGGTGCTATGTTGTTGGCCTTGGTCATTTATGCATTTGGGTGGCAACAAGTCATCAAACACCTACCGCTGACCACCGCATATGCCAACAAGGCGGTCACCGTGGTGTGGGGAATTTTGCTGGGCTTCCTTCTTTTTGATGAAGGCGTTACCCCGCGGCAGATTGTAGGAGCCATTATTATCATTGCGGGCATCGTGCTGTTTGTGCGAGCCGATCATGAAGGGGAGGATGACGCATGAGCGAAGCACAACTTCCCTATGTACTTCTGTACCTGTGCAGTACGTTTTTGGCATCTGTTTCCCAAGTGTTGCTGAAAAAAGCGGCTTTGCGCGAGCATAGTTCATTACTGGCAGAATATACGGACTGGCGGGTAATTCTGGGGTATGGGCTGTTCGTGGGCTGTACATTGCTCACGATGCTGGCTTACAAGGGCGTACCGCTGAATGTGGGGCCGGTGCTGGAAGCGACCGGATATCTGTATGTCACGATTTTTGGCGTGACGATCTTTCACGAAAAAATGAATCCCAAAAAGATTGCGGCGCTAGCCTTGATTCTTATTGGTATTGTCGTCTATGCTTTGTAAGCAATAAAAACCCCCTGCAACCAAAAGGTTGCAGGGGGGTTATTTTTTCGTTTACCACCATTCCGGCAGACGCTGTTTGCGCTTTAGCCTCTGCTGACGACGCAACGGAGAAGTTTCGTACTCCAAAAGGGTGGCGGCGTAATCCAAAGCCAGCGCCAAAAGGATCCCGAAAACTACATCGATGACGCTGTGCTGTTTGAGCAGCATTGTGGAACAGGTGATGGCAGTGCAAAGAATCACGGCAGCCGGACGCATCCAACGGCGACCCGGTTTATCGAAGCAGCTACTCCGATAATAGGCAAACATCAAGGTAACCGAATTGAACACATGGATGGAAGGACAGACATTGGTGGGGGTATCGGTGCGGTACAAGGCGCGCACCGCATTGGCAAAAAAGTCTGTGCCGGCAATGGTGTGTGGGCGCAGAGTCAATCCGTTGGGAACGATAAGATAAAACAATAGCGACAGCGTCATGCCGGTAAAGAGAGGCAAGCAAAGCCGCCAAAACTCGTTGCGGGGACCGCGCCAGAGTATGTAGAACAGGGTGAAGGGAATCCACGGGAACCACATCGAGTAGGGGATGATGGCATATTTGCAGAATGGGATCAAGTCATCCAGACGGCAATGCACCCATAGGTCGGGGACGGTAACGTATTTTTCCAGCAGCGTAAAGCAGAGAAGGTAGAACAAAAGATACAGCGCCATGAAACCGATGGGGTGACGCATACACCAGTTACGCATACGAAACTCCTTTTGTAAGCAGAATAATCAACGTATTATGGCGATGTACCATTATACGCCGGGAACCATCGGAAAAGCAAGCAGAAAAGACGACAAGAAACATCCGTCAGAAACGGCGGAATTTGTACGCTTTGGCGATGCTATGGAAAATCGATGGCTTCTATTTACTATAACGACGTAGAATGGATAACCATTGCATCTTTTGTAAATTTTTCATATAAAATAGAAGGAATTACGAACTAAGACATCTGGAACGACGTTTACGGCCACAACCAACGTAGATAATACAGCCAAGCAGGCAAACGAGCGAGAGTACCTCGCTGCCGCGCCACCACAGCGGCGACTGCCAGTAGATGGCAATGGTACCGGTGTAGTCAGCGGGGATTGTCAAGACAATACGGGCATTCTCTCCGCTTTGAATGGGAAAATCTGCTCCGGTTTCAACATCGGTGGCGATATAGTGACCGTAGTTGAAGATCGGCACGGAAATGTTAGTCTCTGCTCCGGTGTTTTCCACACTTACATAGGCGGTGCCTTCTATTTTCTCATAGTTGGTCAAGGTTAAATCATCGCTGCCGGGTTTGGGCTGTGCCCAAATTGTCTCATAGATACTACAACCATCGATCATGTACTCGCCGACACCCACCTCGCGGGTGGCGTTGCGGCTGACGGTGTTGGCGGTCAGATCCGTGACGTCCAACATCTGCATTTGGAAGTAACCAGTTGTGATGGCTAAGCAAAGCACAAGAACTACCGCAGCTCGGCGAGCTTCGGGGCGATGGGAGACTTGTAAGTGACGCAATGCCAGCAGTGTGGCAGCACAAAGCAACAGCGTAGCCAGAGAGAGAAAACGCCATGGATATTGGAATGTGCCGGCTAGCTTTCCTACGGTATGACCCAGCCAGCTTTCCACAAAATCCCAGGGGAAAATCTGTAAAGTCAGCACGGCGGCCAGCAACCCGAACCCCGTTGTGACGCGCAGAGGAAAGGACAACGGTTGGCGTTCCCGATTCCACAAGCACCAAGCCACAAGAACAAGACCAGCCACCAAGGATAAGCCCAAAGTCAGACTCATATCGTTGGAAGTACCGGCCATACTACCGCCGAAGCCTACCCCTAAGGGGTTTACCAACTGCATCAGGTAGAGACCGTCTTGCTGGGGTTTGCCCACAGAAGGGTTGTTTACCTGCAAATTGGTGGATAGTGCGGTGGATATAAAAGGAAGCAAAAACCATGCACTAAGGCCAAAGGCAAGCACTGCGGCCTTACACCAAGCGGCTAAGCGGGCGGGTTGGAGCGTCCGCTTTAGGGTGAGCAGGCAGAAAAGTAGTAGTAGCAAGGCCGTCAGCTCAGTAGAAATCAAATGGCTTTGTACCAAAGCTGCCATACCAAAAGCCAAAGGGGCCCATTGAGAGAAGCGAGGCTTTTCACAACGGTACATTTCATAGACGCCCAGCAAAACCAGAGGCAGGAAACTCATGGCGGTATATTCGCCCAGCGCGGCCCGGAAATAGACACAGACCAACCGGTAAAGAGAGAGCGTATACAGTGCTGCACCCAATACACCGCCCCGGCGGCTTCCTGTCATTTTGGCAAAGCACAGATAGCTGAAGACACAGGCTGCCAGTGTGATGGCAAAGATGTACACTTGGTAGCAGGTACGCAACGGTAGCCACAGGTTATACAGCAGCGCGGGAAGCAATAGGAACAATTCGCAGTAACACAGCGGGTTGGCGTAGCCGTATCCGTTGAGGGTGGTGGTAGTCAGGCGCACCGGGAATTGTCCGTAGGAAATCTCCTCGGCCATGGCGGAAATTCGCTGCAAGTGGTACCCCAGATCGTGCCCATAGTACAACTGATTGCTGAAAGAAGGCAGGCAGGCAATCACCGTGATTCCAACCAACAGCAATGGGATGCGTAAAGACTTGCGGAGTGCGACCTCCTTGGAACCTATTGTGGCGAACAGCAGCCAGAATAAGAAATCAATCGCTGCAAAGAAGATTGCAAAACAGAACAGTCGGGTTACCCGATAAATGGGCTGCTCTGTAAAAGTAATAGAATACAGGTATAACTGCCCTTCATCGTATTGCAACGTGGCGCAAAAATCACTAAGGCGAGCGCCGGAACTGATCCATAGACGGGTGGTGACGGAACGGTGACCATCATCCAGCGTCAGAGTGTCGGCATGTACGGCAGAAGGCGTTTTCTTGGAGGAAAAGGTCAGGGAACCGGCGCTTTGCAGGACACTAAAAGTGGGGGAATCCGGCGTTTGACAGGAAAAGTATTTCACTGTCACCTCATAAGCGCCGGAAGGCAGTGCCGCCGGGGTGGAGGAAAAGGTGATTCCTTTGTCCGTGACAAATCCTTCGTTATTATAAATTTGTAAGGCACTGCCATCCTCGGTCAGCGTGGCAAAGGAAGAAAATTCATTGGTAAAGGTGTCCGGGGTTAAGGCCAGCCGGTAAGGTTCACCAAATAGTCCTGCCAGTTGGACCAACAGAACCACCAGTTCGGCCAACAGCAAAAATGCAAAGATTCGGTTTTTGCGCAAAAAAGTGATACAGGTGTGCATGGGGGATCCCTACCTCATTTATGGTTTTGATTGCATCTATTTAAAAGGAAAATTTTTCTTATTATACCATGTGGCAAGGGGTTGCGCAATCCGACGGTCTTTGCACAACCCGGAAGAACTGCTTTTGGCGGAATTGCCTGTTATTGCAGAGAAACGCTCCTTCGTCTTGCGTTTTGGGAAAGAATATGGTATCATACATTACAATATGCGTTCACTGTACTTTATGGCTGGCGCATAAAATTTTAAAACAGAAAGTAGAGTTGGTAGTTTCCCCAATGGACGATGGCAGTATATTTATGATCGTTGCACTGGTTATTCTGGTGTGCATGTCGGCTTTCTTTTCTTCGGCCGAAACCGCGTATTCTTCCCTGAACCTGATCCGGTTGCGCAGCCGTGCAGATGCCGGTGACCGGCAGGCCGCGAAGGTTCTTTCCTTGGCGGAACGGTACGACAGTTTGCTCAGTACCATCCTGATCGGCAACAACATTGTCAACATCGGCGCTTCTTCTATCGGCACGGTGCTGTTCACCAAGGTATTGGGTGGGGCGTACGGTCCTACCGTTTCTACCATCGTGTTGACGCTGGTGGTGCTTACCTTCGGTGAGATCACGCCCAAGAGCATGGCCAAGGAGATGCCGGAATCGCTGGCGTTGAGTTTTGCGCCTACGTTGAGTGTCTTGGTCACGGTATTTACCCCGTTGAACTGGATCTTTGGCCAATGGAAGAACTTCCTTGCGAAGCGCTTTTATAAAGGCGAGCGAGATACCATCACCGAAGGTGAGCTGGTCACGATGGTCAGCGAGGCTGAGAAGGACGGCGAGCTCACCGACCGGGAAAGCGAACTGATCCGCAGCGCTATTGAGTTTGACGACGTAGAGGTACAGGATGTCCTAACCCCCCGCGTAGACGTGGTAGCTGTGGAGGACGATACCCCCATGGAAGAAGTGGTGGATATGTTCGCCGAGAGTGGGTATTCCCGCTTGCCGGTCTACCATGAAACGATCGATAACATCATCGGTGTGGTACACGAGAAGGACTGTTTTGCTGCGTTGCGCAAAGGCAACGTCAAGGAAGTTAAATTGGAAAGTTTGGTCAGTCCCACGCTGTACACCACGACCGCCACCCAGATTTCCAGCCTGTTGCTCACCCTGCGGGAGAGCAAGCACCATATGGCTGTCGTAGTGGATGAATACGGTGGTACCGCCGGTATCATCACGTTGGAGGACATCCTCGAGGAGCTGGTAGGCGAGATCTGGGACGAGCACGACGATGTGGTGGAAGAGATTCATCAGCAAAGCGATGGTAGCTGGCTGGTGTCCGGTGCCGCCGGTATCGACGATGTAGCCGAAGAGCTTTCCATCAAGGACGAGGAAGAAATCGATGCCATTGCCATCAGTGGTCTGGTACAGGAAAAGCTGGGCCGCCTGCCCAAAGTGGGGGACCACTTTGTTTGGGGCGACTGTGACGGTACCGTGACCCGGGTAAGCCATCGCCGCGTACAGGAAGTGCGCTTGACCCGCCGCCCGCCGGAGGAAACGCCCCGCAAAGGGGAACGGGACCGCCGTGAGCACCGGGAACGGGAAAAAGAGCGTGACAACCGTCGCGGTCAGGAAAATCGATAACCTATAAAAAGAGACCCTCAGGGAAATTGGATGTTTCCCTGAGGGTCGTTTTTGTTTGGGGAGTACGGGTTGCTTATTGTTGCGGGGTAAAGGTGATGGAGTCTAGCGTGATTCGTGCCCCAGAAAGCAATTCTACCTCGATTTGATAGTTGTCGCCAGCAGGAATGCCACAGAAGGAGAGCGCAGAATCTGCGGCAAGGAGATCTTGTGTCTGAACGACGGTGTCGCCCTGCCGAATCGTAACGTGTCCCAAAACTTCCATTCCCAGTGTTGAAGAGGAATAAGCAAGGGAAATATCTGCGGTGGTACAGAGCGAAAGGGAAGGTGACTGCAATACAACCCCGAAGTTTCCTTCGGTGTCAAGTGACCGGTTTTGATCTATGCTGCCCTGATACGTGTAACCGGTGGAGTTGGGATAATCTAGACCAACTCCATTATAGGGAAGGCCTACAAGACCGTCCGGTAGAGAACCATTTTCTAAGAGATAAATAGTGTAATTCTCCGTTTGGCTGTAATAGGTGACGTTTTGAAGGTAAGGGGGAAGCTCGGAGAGAGAAGAACCAGACGCTAACACCAAGGCGGCCTCTCCAATGTCGGGGTGTGCATCAATATCTGACATGGGAGCGTCGAAAGTGTATAAATAACAAGCGTCTTCTTGCGGCCATAGCAGTTTGTAACGATGGTTGCGGTCCAAAAGACCACAAATTTCGGTTGTTGTATTTGACTGGAACACAAAGACGTCGGTGACGTCCATTTTTTCGATCTCTTCGCACAACTTGTGCTCTTTGGCGTTGATGCCAACCGTTCCATCTGTTTTCCAATAAACTAGATACGCACGGCGATCACAAAGGAAAACTAATGCGCAGAGAGCTAATGTGCCGACCGTGCGCATGGCATATCGGAAGCGTTGAGAACTGGGCCAATGTGCCTTGGGAAAGTGCGCAGCTACCAACAAAAGCAACGGGATTCCGCCAATCAAGTGGTAACGTACTTCAAAATAAGGGTCGCCATAGTGGGTATCCAAAATGGTCAACAACAAAAAGTTCCAAATGGCAGGAGCTGCAAGGTAGACAGCGGGGTATTCTTTCACACAAAGCTTACCGCGCACGCCACGCAGCAGAACCAACATGCAGCGGTAAAGCATGACCAACGCAATCCCCCAGCACAGAAGTTGGGCCATACCAGAAAGGCGAGTTACTGCAGTCTTGTCGCGAGTAACGGCGCCAAAAAGACGGAAGAAACCTACCAAATTGTTCCCGATGTTGGCGGCTAAAGTGTCCATGGAATTGAGGTTCATATACCCGCCGGAAATATCAACCCCCATCAAAAGTCCGACGAGCCGGCCCAATAAGGTGATGGCGACGCTGCCTAGGGTGCAGATCCAGTAATACAATGTTAAAGGAACTTTTTCATAGAGCCACAATACTGCAAAGGCAAGGAGTACAGGTGCGATTCCCATGGCGGCAACGTAAATGCCGCTGGAAAGAGAGGTTAAGCCAAGAACAAAGAGGTAAATGGTGAGCAGAATCCAGTCGTGCTTCTGTGGTGTTTTGGGGCTGGGAGTCAGGAGCAGATAGATCAAAAGCAGAGGAAGCAGGACCTTGAATGTGTAGGGGGAGCAGTTTAGGAACATCATGTTCCAGTAATATAGATTGCCGGCCGAATAGGGAATTAGTATCAGAATGCAAGCCAACCACGGATTGATGCGTAAAAGGGACTGCTGATTCACTCTGCGGCAAAATAGGAAGATGAATCCAATCCACATGGCAATATTTACGATATTGGCGCAACAAAAAGCGAGCGTTGCATCGCCCAAGAGCCCATAGAAGGGCAAGGCCAGCAGGACAGCGGTATCTACTTCCATCGTGGTGGTGTAAACCCAGTCCGGTACAAACGGTGTGCCGGATTCCCACATGGCAATCATATGGGTATACTGACGAGCAACATCTCCATCTAAAATCGTGTCACCAGCCGCAAACATGGTAATACATAAGAAAAGCACTTGGACAACAAGAAGGACCGGCAGAATCCAACGAAATGCCAAAAGGCTGTTTTTACGCATTTTGAGTTTTTCCTCCTTCTGTGGGGGCGAAAAAAGCAATTACTATACAAAGAACCCGTAACGCAAATTGTTACGGGTTCTTAAAAGGATGCAGATGATACTCAACGAAGAAGGGATGATCTGTGCGATCGAAAATCCTATCCGGCTGATCAAATGGGCTCATCCTATCAGTGCTTTAAAATATAGTCAGAACACCATATTTTTGAGATTCAATTTGCATACGAATGCGTCCTCATTATACCACATTCAAACGATCTGTCAATAAAATGGATGTGGACTGCTTTTTACGCAAAACCCGGGTGCGACGATTCGTCGCACCCGGGTTGAGTAAAAAACAGTTTTTCTTTACTGGAACACAGCTACCCAGTAATGGCAGCCGTCGCCGTCATACATATGGGCGATGGCGCCGCGGGTGTAGCTGGTGGAAATCATATTGGCATAGTGACCGGGACTGGCCTGCCAAGCCGCCATGACCGAGGAAGCATCCCAATAGCCGACGGCAATGTTTTCACCGGTCTGCGCGCCGTTGTGGCTGAAATCCACCGCGATCTGCTCGCAGCGGGAGCATGCCAACGAGGCAAGGCTGTCATCCCAAGCCAGTGCCGAGGCGCCGGCGGCAGCGCGTACCTGATTCTGCAAATCGAAGGCACCGCTGTCGGTGGTGACGTAGAAATATCCGTGTCCGCCGTCGGTGGTGGGGGCGGTAGCGCCGGAATCGCTGCCGGTGCTGCTGTCGGCACTGCTGTCAGTGCTGGGGGCGGCGGTATTGTCGCTGCCTGCGGCATTGGTGTTGCCGGCGGCCGGAGTGGTCGCGGCGGGAGCCGCGGCAGTGAGCGTAACGTTGGCGGTCACCCCGTGGGCTGTGGCGGCGGTAATGGTTACTTCACCGGTACCGACCATATCGACCCAACCTTCATCGACTACTGCGATTTTCTCGTCGCTGGAAGTCCAAGTCAGGGTGGCTGCGTCCACTTTCTCACCGTTTTCGTCGGTTACGGTAAGGGAAGTTCCGCTGCCCTTCGTGACTTCGGTCTTGGCGGCGGTCAAGGTCAGCGACCGAGGCCCGGACCACACTTCCACCGGGGCGGTGGCGGTTTTTCCGTTGGGGGCGGTGACGGTCAAGGTGGTGGAACCTTCCGCAACCGGCACGACCTTGTCATCCTGCCAGCGGGCAATCGACTCGTCGGCCACGGTAAAGGTCAGCGTGCCGCTGAACTGCTCGGGCACCACCGTGTAATCGGGGGCAGCAGGATCATCGTCCAGATGCAGGGAGATGGGCTGCAGGGAGATGCTTTCCACCGGGATGATAACCGCCACGTTCTGGAAGGCGGTCCAATCCCCGGCGGTGGCAGTGACGACCGTTTCGCCTTCTGCCAAAGCGGTCACGGTACCGTCGGCGCTGACCGTGGCAATGGATTCGTCAGCGCTGGCGTAGGTAACGTCCACTTTCGCGTTTTCCGGTGTGGCACCGTCGTACGTGTAGCTGGGTTCCAACTGTGCGGTTTCCCCGGTGGCCAGTTCCAACGGGGTGTCCGGCAAGGCAATGCCGGTCAGTTTGGCACCGCAGGCGACCAATGAGCAGGCCATCGTAGCGGCTAAGACTAAAGACAAAATGCGCTTCATATGTTCCTCCTCCTAGTGATACAAAGAAACAAAATTCTACTTTTTACTATACGCGCAAAAGTTCCTATACGCGCAAAAGTTCCTTTTCGTCAAGAAGAAAAAAGAAAGACCGGAAAAGAAGTTGTCTTCTTTTCCGGTCTTCTTGGTGGACGGTACAGGACTCGAACCTGTGACCTCCTGCACGTCAAGCAGATGCTCTACCAGCTGAGCTAACCGTCCATATTGTGTTGCGGCCGCGTTTCTTGCGACGCCAATAATCATACCAAACCCCGCAGAAAAAATCAAGCCCTTTTTTCAAAAAAAATCAACTTTTTTTGAAAAACACGCCGCTGCGCGGTTTTTGACGTTATAAAAAGCAGAGGGCCACGGTGGACGGCACCGCAATTTTGTGGTATACTATATCGGTTAAAGTGGGGAGGTGTAGAAAGTTGCGGGTATTGGGCATTGACCCCGGCTATGCCATTGTAGGCTGGGGTGTGGTGGAATATATCGGCAACCGGTTTGCACCCGTCGGGTATGGGGCAATCCTTACCGAAAAAGACACGCCTTTCGAGCATCGTTTGGCGGAAATCTACGATGCCGTGGTGGATGTCTGCCGCCGTTACCAGCCCGAAGCCCTCTCCATCGAAAAGCTGTACTACCAACACAACCAGACCACCGTTATCGGGGTGGCGGAAGCCCGCGGGGTGATCCTGCTGGCCGCGGCCCAGTGCGGGGTCCCCATTTATGAATATACGCCCATGCAGGTCAAGCAGGCCATTACCGGGTACGGCAAGGCCGTGAAAAAGCAGATCCAGGAGATGACCCGCATGATGCTGCATCTTGAAACCATTCCCAAACCGGATGATACGGCGGATGCTTTGGGCATGGCCATTGCCCACTGCCATTGCAGCCGCAGCCGCCTGATGGGCACCCAGCCCCGCTGAGTGCCGTTTAGATTGCGAGGAACCGTACTATGATCTATTGCCTGACCGGCAAAATTTTGAAAAAAACGTTGGACTCTGCCGTTATCAGCTGCGGCGGGGTGGGGTATGCCGTGCAGATCCCGGCCACCACCGGCGAAGCGCTGCCCGCCCCGGGACAGGAAGGCACCGTCTATACCGTTCTGAACGTCAGCGAAAACGATGTTTCTCTCTATGGCTTTGCCACCGAGGAACAGCGGGACTGTTTTAAAATGCTGACTTCGGTCTCCGGTGTGGGCCCCAAGGCGGGGCTGGCCATCCTTTCGGTGATGAGCCCCGAAAAAATCGCATTGGCGGCCTCTTCCGGGGACCACAAGGCGTTCACCAAGGCGTCGGGCGTAGGGCCCAAATTGGCCCAGCGCATCACGCTGGAACTGAAAGACAAGGTGGGCAAAGGTTTGGCGGAAGGCACCGGCTTCGGCGGGAAAGATCTTTCCGCCCCGGCGCCCAGTTCGGCTCCGGCACAGGCGGTGGCGGCACTGGTCAGTCTGGGGTATACACCCTCTGACGCGGCGGCTGCCGTGGCCCGGGTGGATGAAACGCTGCCCGTGCAGGACATTATTAAAGTGGCGCTGCGCAGCTTGTCGCGTGCCCGGTAAGGAGGGGATAGACCACCATGAATCAGGAATACACCGTAGATCCCAGCCGGCTGGTCAGCCCCGACGCGATGCCCGCCGATGCCGAAGAAATCAGCCTGCGCCCCAAAACGCTGGACGACTATGTAGGACAGGAAAAGGCCAAGGGCAACCTGCGGGTTTACCTGCGGGCAGCCCAGCAGCGGGGGGAACCCATGGACCACATCCTGCTGTATGGTCCCCCGGGTTTGGGCAAGACTACACTGGCCGGTATTGTGGCGCAGGAGATGGGGGTGCAGATCCGCATCACCTCGGGTCCTGCCATCGAAAAGCCCGGCGATTTGGCCGCGCTTCTGACCAACCTGCAGGAAGGGGATGTCCTCTTTATCGATGAGATCCACCGCCTTTCCCGGCAGGTGGAGGAAGTGCTTTACCCGGCGCTGGAAGATTATGCGCTGGATATTATGATCGGCAAGGGCCCCAGCGCCCAGAGCATCCGCATCAACCTGCCCCGGTTCACCCTGATCGGAGCGACTACCCGGGCGGGTCAACTCACCGGACCTTTGCGGGACCGCTTTGGCATCCTGCTCAAGCTGGAGCCTTACAGTCCCAAGGAACTGGGACAGATCATTACCCGCAGCGCGGGGATTTTGGGCATTCCCATCACCGAAGAAGGCGCTTTGGAATTGGCCCGGTGCAGCCGCGGTACGCCCCGTATCGCCAACCGGCTGCTCAAGCGGGTGCGGGATTTTGCCACCGTGCAGGGGGACGGTACCATCGACGAAGAAACGGCGGTACAAGCCCGCAAGTGGATGGACATTGACGAGATGGGACTGGACGAGCTGGACCGCAGTTTGCTGCGGGCCATCATCGAGATGTACGGCGGCGGTCCGGTCGGTCTGGAGACCTTGGCGGCAGCCTTGGGCGAGGAGAGCGTCACCTTGGAGGACCTCTGTGAGCCCTATCTGATGCAGATGGGCATGCTGACCCGTACCCCCCGGGGCCGCTGTGTGACCCGACTGGCCTACGAGCATCTGCACATGGCGGTGCCCCGTCGTTTTGACGAGGTGGACGGCCAGCAGAGCATGTTTTAAACAAGCCTTTTTTCGCACCGCCGGACAAGCCGGCGGCATACAATAGAAAAACAACCTGAGTACGAAAGGACCTGATGATTATGGGTAAACTGTTTGGAACCGACGGTGTCCGCGGCGTGGCGGGCAAGGACTTGACCTGCGAACTGGCACTGCAGATCGGCCGCGGCACCGCGGCGGTACTGACCCGTTTGGATGGCCACCGTCCCAAGATCCTCATTGGCAAGGACACCCGTGTGTCCGGCGATATGCTGGAATCCACGCTGGCCGCAGGCCTGTGCAGTGTGGGTGCCGACGTGGACCTGCTGGGCGTCATTCCCACCCCCGGTGTGGCCTATCTGGTGCGCAAATACCACGCCGATGCGGGTATTATGATCTCGGCCTCCCACAACCCCATGGAATTTAACGGCATCAAGATCTTCAA
>NZ_CALADU010000280.1 GCF_937890665.1 uncultured Subdoligranulum sp. | reverse complement strand
TGCTGACCGCCGGACAATTCCTTGGGCTTGCGGTCCAGCAATTCCTCGATCTGGACCAGCGCCGCGGCCTCCAAGGCACGGCGGCGCATCTCCGCCTTGGTCAGTTTCTGGGCGCCTTTCAGATTCTCCAGCGGGAAGGTGATGTTTTGCAGCACCGTCAGGTGGGGGTAGAGCGCGTAGTTCTGGAACACCATGCCCACGCCCCGCAGTTCGGGGGGCAGGTTGGTCACATCCTCCCCGCCAAAAAGGATCTTCCCCTCGGTGGGGGTCTCCAGCCCGCAGATCATGTTCAGCGTTGTACTTTTGCCGCAGCCCGACGGCCCCAGCAGCCCCACCAACAGGCCATCCGGCACCTCGAAGGTCAGGTTTTCCACCGCTGTGACCTCCCCCTGCGCCTTGCGCCCCCGGGCGGGGAAGCGTTTGGTCAGGTTCTGCAACTGAATATTCATGCACTCCATCTCCCTGTGCTTTGCATTTTATCCTTTATTATACAAGCTTTTGGGGCGGTCCACAAGGCTTTGTGCCGTCGTTTTGCTTCGACACCGCTTGACACCCCGCCCCGGGGCGCGTAGGATAGGAGAAAAACGAATTAATCGAAGGTGTGGGAAAAACGTGTTTGAGAAAAATGTTTCCCTGACCAGCGGCAGCGTGGCCAAAGGGATGCTTGTGTTTGCGGTGCCTATCTTTTTCAGCAACCTGTTCCAGCAACTCTACAATGCGGTGGACTCGCTGATCGTGGGCAATTTTCTGGGCGGGGAAGCGCTGGCCGCTGTGGGCTCGTCGGGCAGCCTGATCTTTCTTTTGACCGGCTTTGTCAACGGCGTCAGCCTGGGCGCCGGGGTGTTGGTGGCCCGCCACTACGGCGCCAAGGACGACACCGCCCTGCACCGGGCGGTCCACACCACGGTGGCGCTGGGCCTGACCGCCGGTGTGGTCCTGAGTGTGGTGGGGGTGCTGCTCACCCCCCAGATCCTGCGCTGGATGGATACCCCCGAGGAAGTACTGCCCAATTCCATCATCTATTTCCGGGTCTACTTCATGGGCTCATTGTCCGTGGTCATGTACAATATGGGGGCCAGCATCCTGCAATCGGTGGGCGACAGCCAAAGTCCCATGCGGTATCTGATCACCGCTTCCATCCTCAACGTAATTTTGGACCTCTGGTTCATCGCCGGGCTGCATATGGGGGTGGGCGGCGCGGCTCTTGCCACCATCCTCTCCCAGACGGTCAGCGCCGTGCTGGCTTTCCGCAAGCTGACCCTGTCCAAAGAGGCCTACGGCGTCCGCTGGCGGGAAGTCCGGTTCCACCCCGCCACGCTGCGGGCTGTGGTAGCACAGGGCGTGCCCTCCGGCGTCCAAAACTCGGTGATCTCCATCGCCAATGTCATCGTACAAGCCAACATCAACGCTTTCGGCGCCAATGCCATGGCGGGCTGCGGCGCGTACAGCAAGGTGGAAGGCTTTGCCTTTCTGCCGGTGACCTGCTTTTCCATGGCGCTGGCTACCTTTGTCAGCCAAAACATCGGCGCCGGTAAGTTGGACCGGGTGCGCAAGGGGATGCGGTTCGGCATTCTTACCTCTTCCCTGCTGGCGGAATGTGTAGGTGTGGCCATGTTCACTCTGGCGCCGATCCTCATCGCTGCGTTCAACCATGAGCCGGATGTCATTGCTTTTGGCGTACAGCAGGCCCGGACCGTATCGCTGTTTTACTGCCTGCTGGCCTTCAGCCACTGCTGCGCCGGTATTTTGCGGGGCTTGGGACGCCCTGTGGTGCCGATGGTCATTATGCTGGCCATCTGGTGTGCGCTGCGCATCACCTACATCACCATCACGGTGCGGTTTATCCCCCAGATCTCCGTCATTTTCTGGGCATACCCGCTGACCTGGACCATCAGTTCGGTGCTCTTCGCTTGGTACTTGACCCACTGCCCGCTGCCCTCCCCCGGCGGCGGCGCACCCCAGCATCGGCTATGAAACTCACAAGACAAAAAAGCAATATTTGTACAAAAAAGGATTGATTTTGCAAAAAAACGGGTGTAATATAAAATGAGCGCATCCCGTATAAACACATTGTAACCAACAATGGGTGAGGGTCTTCCGGTCGAATTTCGGCCGGGGACCCCTCTGTTTTTTTGGCGCGGGAATCGGCGCCGAGCGTAGAGAAAGGGAACGTATATGCAAGTAGTAGAAACTTTTGGGCGCACCGTGGAAAGCTGGAGCAGCCAACGCCCCGAACGGGCACGGAAATTGCTGCGCACCGGCTGGGAAGCCCAGAACCTGAAGAACCGATTCAAACCCGACAAGCGGCTGCAGCCCGCCGACCGGCAGTTGGCCTGCATCATGATGGATGCCATGCTGGCGCCGCTGCAAACCCCGGAGCAATCCGCCATGGTCAGCGTCTTTACCCCCTGTGAAATGCTGCAAGAGGTGGGGCTGAACCCCTACAACGTGGAGGCATTCTCCTGCTATCTTTCGGGGTCGCAGGCTGAACGGGCCTTTTTGCAGCAGGCGGAAAACACCGGCATTTCCGAAACGTTGTGCAGCTACCACAAGACCTTTCTGGGGGCGGCCCAGAAGGGGCTGCTGCCCAAGCCCCGGTGCATCGTCTACACCAACCTGACCTGCGACGCCAATCTGGTGACCTTCCGCACCTTGAGCCAGCTATACCACGTACCGGCCTTTGCCATCGATGTACCGATGCAGCAAAATCAGGATAATGTGGATTATGTGGCCGCCCAACTGCGGGCGCTGGCCGCCTTTTTGCAGGAACATACCGACAAGGCCATCGACGAGGAGTCCCTGAAAGTACGGCTGCGCCGCAGCAAGCGCACCTTGGAAAAATACCGTGCCTACCAGCAAAAGCGGGCCGACCGGTATGTCCCCACCGATCTGGTCACCCCGCTGTACTGCGGCATGACCAACAACATTTTGCTGGGCACCGAGCAGGTGGAAGCCTACGTGGACGAACTGCTGAAGGACGCCGACAAGGCCCCTGCCGCCAAAGGCAAGCGGATCTATTGGATGCATACCATCCCCTTCTGGTCCGACGCCGTGAAGGAGGATCTGCTCTTTCAAGAGGGGGCGCAGATCGTAGGGTGCGAGCTCAGCGAAGTGGCCGAGCCGGACTTTGACCCCGAACAGCCCTTTGAGGCCATGGCCCACCGGATGGTGTACCACGCCCTGAATGGCAGCGCCAGCCGCCGCATTGAGGCGGGCATCCGCCATGCCAAGCAGGTCAAAGCGGACGGCGTGGTGTGGTTTGACCATTGGGGCTGCAAGCACACGCTGGGCGCGGCCCAGTTGGCCAAAAAGAAGTTTGAGGAAGCGGGGCTGCCGCTGTTGATTTTGGACGGCGACGGCTGTGACCGCAGCCACGGCGGCGAGGGGCAGACCTCCACCCGTCTGGGCGCCTTTTTGGAGATGCTGAACGAACCGGGCCGCACCGAGGAAGGAGCGCAGGGATGAACAAGACCTATTATGTATGCAAATACACCCCCATTGAGCTGCTGACCGCGCTGGGCGCGGAATGTGAAAACCTGAACGGCATGCAGGAGGGGTTTGACCGGGCGGACCAACTGGCTCATTCCAACATCTGCGGCTTCGGCAAATCGCTGTTGGAAGCGGTACTCAGCGGGCAGGTCCACGAACTGGTACTGGTGAACTGCTGTGATACGATCCGCAGTGTCTACGACGTGCTGGCCGAGAGCGGCAAACTGGACTTTTTGTATATCGTGGACATGCTGCACAGCGGCGGCGCGTGCAGCCGCCAACGGACGGCGGCCCAACTGAAAGGGTTGGCCAATGCCTACGCGACCTACAAGGGAACCACCTTTGACGCCAAGGCATTCCGGGCAGCCTTCCACGCCCCCGAAAAGACCCGCGGCCCCCATATCAGTGTGCTGGGCGCCCGGATGGGCAAGGAACTGTTCGAGATGGTGCAGAACGCCATGCCCTACCCCGTGGAAAACGAAACCTGTGTACACAACCGGTCAGTGGGGGAAGTTCTGCCCCCCGAGGACGCCGACTTTGACGCCCTGATGGACTGGTATGCCGCCGAGCTACTGGGGCAGGTGCCCTGCATGCGGATGATGGACAACACAGGCCGCAAGCGGCTTTTCAACGATCCCGACCTGAAAGGGATCATCTACCACACGGTAAAGTTCTGTGATTTTTACAGTTTTGAGTATGCGCAGGTCAAACAGAGCGTGGCCGTGCCGCTTTTGAAGATCGAATCGGACTACACATTGCAGAGCAGCGGTCAGTTGCTGACCCGTCTGGAGGCGTTTGCCGAGGGGATGGACGCCTCCCGCTGCGAGGGGAAGGAGATCCAAATGGGAAAAGGCTATTTTGCAGGCATTGACAGCGGTTCCACCAGCACCGACGTGGTGATTCTGGACAAGGACAAAAAGATGGTCACCGGGGTGATTCTGCCCACCGGTGCCGGCGCCGCCGTAGGCGCCGAGCGGGCGCTGGAACAGGCTTTGGAGCAGGCCGGTTTGCAGCGGGAGGACATCGACGCCATCGTGACCACCGGCTACGGCCGCACCGCCATTCAGGACGGCGACAAGAGCATTACCGAGATCACCTGCCATGCCCGGGGCGCCCACTATCTGGACCCCAGCGTGCGCACCGTCATCGACATCGGCGGGCAGGACAGCAAGGTCATCCGGCTGGATGAAAACGGCGCTGTGGTGAACTTTGTCATGAACGACAAATGCGCCGCCGGCACCGGCCGCTTTTTGGAGATGATGGCCCGCACCATGGAGATGAATCTGGACGAGATGAGCAAGGCCGGTCTGAAGTACAAGGAGGATATTACCATCTCCAGCATGTGCACCGTCTTTGCCGAGTCCGAAGTGGTTTCCCTCATCGCCCAGAACAAGCCCACCGACGACATCGTCCACGGCCTGAACAAGGCGGTAGCCTCCAAGACTGCCGCGCTGGCCAAGCGTGTGGGCGGTGAGGAACGCTACATGATGACCGGCGGCGTGTCCAAAAACGAAGGGTTGGTCAAGACGCTGGAAGAAAAGCTGGGCACCACGCTGGTGGTCAGCGACAAGGCCCAGCTCTGCGGTGCGCTGGGTGCCGCCCTTTTTGCTATGGATATGGTGACCACCCACTAAACCCCCATATTTTGCCCATAAAGTAAAAGCCTGCCTTCCCGGTAAGGGAAGGCAGGCTTTTTTTGGTATGGTTCAGCGCAGCAAATCAGGGTCGATGGCACAGTCCTTGAAGTAGTACATCCGGTCCCGTTCCCCCACCGGCCGCAGCACCCGGCAGGGATTGCCCACCGCCACCACGTTGTCGGGCAGGTCCTTGGTGACCACACTGCCGGCCCCCACCACCACATTGTCCCCGATGGTGACGCCGGGCAGGATGATCGCCCCCGCCCCGATCCAGCAGTTTTTGCCGATGTGGACCGGAGCATTGTACTGGTAGCCCTGTGCCCGCAGTTCCGGCAAAATGGGGTGTTCCGCCGTGGCCACCGTCACGTTGGGGCCAAACATCGTACAGTCCCCCACATAGATATGGGTATCGTCCACCAGCGTCAGGTTGAAGTTGGCGTAGATATTGTCCCCAAAATGGACGTGCTTGCCGCCGAAGTTGGCATGGAAAGGCGGTTCAATATAGCATCCCGACCCGATCTCAGCGAACATCTCTTGCAGCAGCGCGGCCCGCTTAGCCCCCTCGGTGGGGCGGGTCTGGTTGTAGTCGTAGAGCCGGTCCAGACAGCGGGTCTGCTCCGGCACGATGCTGTCATCGTTGGGCAGATACAGGGCAGTGCTGTGCATCTTCTCGAAGATGGTCATAGGGTGTCTTCCTCCCCTTCCGCCGGTTCCATCGCCAGACGAAGCAGCTTGGCCATCAGCGGCAGGTAGGTCACAAAGAAGAGGGGCAGCGCCGCCGCCACGGCGGTCTTTTTGTATTTGGACGGAACCAACGCCCCCAGCGTGATTCCCAGCGCCAACAGGCAGGTTTTGAGCAGGGCAATGGTTTTCCAGTCGGATTGCTGGAGGTAGCGGTCAGCCAAGTTCAACAGTTTCTTCATAACGGTTCCCTCCCTTTGGGTGTGTTTTCCTTCATTATGGCAGATTGCCGGCCGAATGTAAAGGCTGCCGGGCGGCTTTTTTCGCCCTTTTGTGACCCCGCGAAAATTTCACAGTTCTTTTATTGACTACCCAGTCTATATTTCGCTATAATGGACCATGTGGTCAACAATCAAGCAAAGGAGGTCAAGGATGAAAAAGGAAGAAAAGACACAGAAAACCAAAGAACGGATCCTTGCTGCGGCCCTGAAAGAATTTGGGAGCAAAAGTTACGATGCCGCCTCCATCAATACCATTTGCGAAGCAGGGCAGATCTCCAAGGGACTGCTCTATCACAATTTTAAAGGCAAAGATGAGCTGTACTTGCTCTGTGTGAAAACCTGTTATGACGAGATGATCACCGCCCTAAAGGCGCAGCCCCTTGAAATCAAGGATGCCAAAGAGGGGTTACAAAGTTTTTTGATGATCCGGCAAACCTTTTTTCACGAAAACCCAGACTACGCCAACATTTTTTTCAACACCGTATTGCAGCCGCCCAAGCACTTGGAAGCAGAACTGGCAGCGCTACGCAGCGGGCTGGAGGCATACTTCCGACAATGTTATCTGGCTGTTTTGAACTGCCTGAACTTGCGGGACGGGGTCACAAGAGAGATGGCGCTGGAATACTTTTTAGGCGCCAGTGAAATGTTCAACAACTATTTTCAAAAAAAGGCCGAGCAAAGCGGCGACTATCGCGCCCTGATCGAAGCCCACGAAGACAAGCTGTCCGCCATTTTTGACATCATGCTCTATGGTGTTGCCAAAGCCCCCCTTTGAGGCGTTGCCAAGCCCGTCTTTGGCAGCATAAGGGGCACCAAGCGGGCGTTCTTCGCTGCCAAAACACTGGCAGCAAACACAAGCAAACCACAAAAAAGGGGCGGTTATCGGCAACCGCTTCTATTGGGAAAGGCTAGGTGAAGCGAAATGCTTCTGTCCGTTTTCAGATTATTGGTTACGATCGGAGTTGCTTTTCTTGCAGGCAAACTCGTTTCCAAGGTAAAGCTGCCGTCCATTTTGGGGTGGCTGATCACCGGAATGATTTTAGGCCCCCATGCCCTCTCGCTGATGGACCAACCGCTTTTGGATGCCCGCTGGTACCAGACGATGGTCCATATCCTTGAGTGCGGCGTCGGTTTGATGATCGGTACCGAACTGGTCTGGAACAAGATCAAACGTTCGGGAAAAGCCATTGTAATTACGACCTTAACGCAATCGCTAGGGACGTTTCTGGTCGTATCGCTGGTCTTTGGCATTGTATTCTCCCTCTCCCACATTCCGCTTTATTTGGCGTTCATCTTTGGCGGAATCGCCCTTGCGACAGCGCCGGCACCGGCCTTATCCATCGTTCGGGAATTCAAGACCACCGGCCCCGTTACCCAGACGCTGATCCCTATGGCTGCTTTGGATGACATTGTGGGCTGCATCGTCTTTTTCATAACCATTGCGCTGGTTGCCGGAAACCTTTCTGCGGGAGATCTGCCGGCCTATATGATCGCGCTGGTTGTCCTGCTGCCGCTGCTGATTGGCGTGGCAACCGGGCTGGCGGCTGGTTTGGTGCTGAAAAAAGAGCGGAGCCGATCGGTCACGCTGATGCTGCTGATCGCCATGATTCTGGTGGCTTCCGGTGTCGGATTTCTCTTTAACACATGGGTACTGCCGCGCCCTGTTCTGAATTTCATGCTGATCGGCATGGCTTTTTCGGCCACCTTCTCCAATATGGTTTCTGAAGCACGGCTGGCACAGATCATGGCGAGCTTCAATCCCATTTTGGGCATCTCCATGATTGTCGTGATCTTGAATCTGGGGGCACCGTTGGACTACCACTTGATTCTGGGCGCCGGCCTGTTCACAGCCATTTATATTCTGGCAAGGGCCGCCGGCAAGTATTTCGGCGCTTATTTGGGGGCAAGCCTCACCCACTGCCCCGAAACCGTGAAAAAATATCTCGGCCTGACGCTTCTCCCCCACTCGGGAGTTTCGCTGGTATTTACCGGCATTGCCGTTTCCGTTTTGACGGGTCCGACCCCTGAATGCGCCCAAATCCTTCAAGGGACGATTGCCGCGGCGGCGGTGATCAATGAAGTGATCGCCGTCATCACCGCGAAAAAGGGCTTTGAATGGGCGGGAGAATTGGACCGTCCTGCGAGCCAGAGCCAAGATGCCCTGCCGCCCACGATCCACCCCAACGGCAGACGCCCGGCAATGGCAAATGAAAAGTCCGGCAGCCGATAACCCCCACAACAAAAGGCAGCGAAAAAAAAGGATGTACTTCCTTTTTTCCGCTGCCTTTTTGGGATGTTCGGTCTGAAATTCCGCCAACGGTTTCACGCCGTTCTGCAGACCTGTTCTTCGGTATGATTGGCGGCCTCCGGGACCGCACCACAGGATGGTTTTACAGCACCCTGCGCACCTCGGCTTCCGGCACCACGCTGTTGATGCCGCCATGGGTCTGGGTGGA
>NZ_CALADU010000279.1 GCF_937890665.1 uncultured Subdoligranulum sp. | reverse complement strand
GTAAGCAGGCTGTACACCTTCTCATCGTTCATCGGCACCGAGTCGATGGGAATACCCGAGTATTCTTCAAAATACTTATAGAAGGTAGGCACATCGTGGCCCAGCTCGTCCAGCTTGAGCAGCGTGTCATGCAGGTACTTAAATTCGAAGTGGGTGGTCAGCAAACCGCCCTTCACATCATCCGCCGGATGCTGGATCGCGCAGAAATCATAAATATCGAAGGTATCGGGCACAACGACCATGCCGCCGGGGTGCTGACCGGTAGTACGCTTGACGCCGGTACAGCCAATGACCAGACGGTTTTCCTCGGCACGGTTCACGGTTTTGCCCCGTTCTTCCAGATACTTCTTCACGTAACCGTAAGCGGTCTTGTCCTGCAGACCGGAAACCGTGCCCGCTTTGAAAACGTTCTCTTTACCAAACAGTTCTTCGGTATAGCGATGAACGTGGGACTGGTACATGCCCGAGAAGTTCAAGTCGATATCCGGTTCCTTGTCGCCGTAGAAGCCGAGGAAGGTTTCAAAAGGAATGTCGTGGCCTTCCACGATCATCTGATGCCCACAGACCGGGCAGTTTTTATCCGGCAGGTCGAAACCGTCGAAATGCACGCCGTCATCGATCCATTCGCTGTGTTTGCATTCCGGGCACAGATAGTGGGGCGGCATGGAGTTAACCTCTGAAATGCCGGAAAAGTGCGCCACCGCCGACGAACCGACTGAACCACGGCTGCCTACCTGATAACCGCCTGCATTGGAATAGGCCACCAGACGAACGGCAATAACATACAAAACCGCATAACCATGTCCGCAGATGGAATCCAATTCCTTTTTCAAACGTTTTTGCAGCACATCGGGCAGCGGCGTACCATAGTCGCGAGCCGCGTGCTTCCAAGTATCGTCTCGCAGCTCCTGTTCAGCACCGGGAATGCTGGGCGGATAGGTTCCCTTGGGGATAGCCCGCAGATTGTTGTCGATGGTGGCAGCAATCTTGTTGGGGTTGGTCACCACGATCTCGTAGGCCTTTTCCTTGGGCAGATAACTGAAGTCGGCCAACATTTCCGGGGTGGTGTGGTAGTACAGCGGGGCTTGATTGTCGGCATCCTTAAAACCGTTGCCTGCCTGCAGCACCGCACGGTAGATCCAATCCTCCGGTTCCTGAAAGTGGGAGTCTCCGGTAGCCACCACAGGTTTATGCAAGTCCTCGCCCAACTGAATCACCGTGCGGTTGAAGTTTTTCACCGCTTCGATGGAATCCACCTGTCCATTGCGGACCATGAACTCGTTGTTGCCCAGCGGCTGCACTTCGAGGTAGTCATAATAATCCGCAATGCGCAGCAACTGCTCATAGGGTTGTCCTGCCACGATCGCCCTGTAAAGTTCGCCCGCTTCACAAGCCGGAGAGAGCAGCAGCCCTTCCCGATACCGATTCAGCAGACTGCGAGGCACCCGAGGCTTTTTAAAGAAATACTGGGTATGGGCTGCGCTGACAATCCGATAAAGGTTTTTTAGTCCTACCTGATTTTGTACCAGAATGATCAGATGGTAGTATTTCTTTTTCAGCACCTCTTTGTTGCCGCCCAACCCGGTGTTGATGGCTTCCACCGTATGGATGTCCTTCTCTTCCAGATCGTTGAGCATGATCTCGAAGATGCGGGCCAACGCCATGGCATCATCTACCGCCCGGTGATGGTTGAAGGGCGGAATTTCCAGATGCTTATTGATGGTATCCAGCTTATAGTTGCGCAACCCCGGGAACAGTGCTTGTCCCATGGGCAGCGTATCAATATAGGTATTTTCGTCGAAACTGACGCCCGCTTTTTCTCCCGCTTTGCGGATGAAAAGCATATCAAAACTGTGGGCGTTATGGGCTACCAATACATGGTCACCGCAAAACTCCTTGAAAGCGCGGATGGCTTCCTCTGGTGTCGGAGCATCGGCCACCATGGCATCGTTGATGCCGGTGAGCTCCACCACCCGCTGGGGAATCGGTTTGCCGGGATTGACGAACGTACAGAATTTCTTTTCTTCGTTGATATTGCCGTTTTCTACATAAACGGCACCGATCTCGGTCAGACTTTCGATGTTGGCGTCCAGACCGGTAGTTTCGGTATCAAACACCACAAAAGAACCCGAAAGCGGCATCTGGCCCTTGCCATATACCGCCGGGATCATGTCATCCACAAAGTAGGCTTCGCAGCCGTAGATCAATTTGAAATTCGGATCGTTTTTGTGAATGTCATCGGTCGCCAACATAGCTTCGGGGTAGCCCTGACAGACGCCGTGGTCGGTGATGGCAATGGCTCGATGCCCCATACGATGGGCCAAGCGGACAATCTTACCCGGATCATTAAAACCATCCATCGAGCTGGACTTAGTGTGCAGATGCAGTTCTACCCGCTTTTCCCCTTCCGGAGCGGTATCCTGCCGCGGTTCCCGCTCCACCTGCAGCACATCGTAAGGCATGATGACAAAGTCATGCTCGTACTTGTCGTACATATAGTTGCCGCGCACGATCAGTGTGGTACCGGGTTTGAGGTTTTCCCACTTGGACATGTCGGCGTCCTCGCCCCCCAAGACTTTGAGGTTCACCGAACCGGAATAGTCGGTGATGGAGGTGAAATAAATCTTGCGGCGGCTGCCCTTGACTTCGGTAGCAAAAACGTCGCCCCAAACCACCACCTTGCCGCCATCCCCCAAATCGTTGAGGCGGCGGGTTTCGGTAGGTTTGAAGTTTTTGCCGTAAAACAGCTTGACCGGCTTGTTGGACAGGGTAAGCCCTTCGATGGTAAAGTCCGGCGGCGTTTCCTTGGCTTCGAATTTGACAACCGGCGTTTTCTCCTGCAGATACTGTTCAAACTCCTCTTCGGTGCGAACATGACCTGCATCAGCCAGCCGTACAATAGGCAAAGCCCCCGTGCGCTCCTGAATCAATTCAGCCAGCACTCTGGGCAGTTCCACACTTTCCAGAATTGTGCGTCCCGCATTGACGCGAATGGTAATCCCATCTTCGCCAAAGACAACGGGTTGGTCCTTGTCCAAGAAACCGTTGACCGGCATCCCCTTTTCTTTCAATTCCTCAATCATCAGACAGACCGATTCCGGCGTGATGTTGGGATAGGAAAAATAATTGCGCAGATGCAGCTCATAGCCGGCAAAGACGTCTTGCAGCGATGCACAAAGGCGCCCGCACAGCGCTTGATCCAATGGCTCGGCGCTGCGCAGGCAGATAATAACTTGACGTTTTGTACGGTGCAACTCTACTCGCTCGACGAGTACGCCGCCGAACGCTGTGCAGAATTGCTGGTCGGCCGTGAATTGAGGCCAAACCTGTGTAACAAGTGGTTTCAAAACGACTCCTTTGCAGATGGAAAAAGGGCAGAGGGTTCGATCATCTTTTCTTGCGACGATTGGCACGATCTTTGCATGTATACACCCCGGTTTTCAAGCAGACAATGCCGACAGCCACAAACACCAACATCAGCAGCAGGCTGATTACGGCTTTGACCGGTTCCTCTTCCGTAAAGAACAACCAAGTCAAAAAAGCAAAGCAGAGAACCAGTCCCCCGTTCACAACTGCCAGAATCGGCGGCCAGAGTACCTGCAGAATTTCCAGCAGGACCTCACCCACAATCTCAAACAACAGTTCCATGGCAGCGGACTCCTTCCCTGCTCTGCGGTACCTTATAGCTTATGGATCTCGTCGATAAACTGGCCGACGATATCCCCTTTCAGCATGCGTACCTTCTCGCCACGGATGAAGAGCAGCGCCTCATCCTTGCCGCCGGCGATGCCGATGTCAGCATCAGAGGCTTCCCCGGGGCCGTTGACAACACACCCCATAATGGCGATCTTCAAAGGTTTCTTGAAACCTTCATCCCGCAGACGGCGCTCCACCTCATTGGCAATCTCAATCATTGGGTATTGGGTGCGGCCGCAGGTGGGGCAACTGATAATCTCCGGTCCTGCCACGGCATATCCCACCGCACGCAGAATGTCGTATCCGGCATACACTTCGTTTTCGGGTTCTTCGGTCAGCGATACCCGCAGTGTGTCGCCAATGCCTTCCAGCAGCAAACCGCCAATCCCCATACCGGACTTGATCAGTCCCATCCGGTTGCCGCCGGCCTCGGTGACCCCCACATGGAGCGGGTAATCGGTCTGGGCGGACAGCATGCGGTACGCAGCCATCATCCGCGGCACATTGCTGGATTTGATGGAAATCACGATGTTGTCAAAGTCGTGCTTTTCCAACAGCCGGACGTGATACATGGCGCTTTCCACCATCGCTTCCGGCACAGGCGCACCATACTTGGCAAGGATATGCTTTTCCAGACTGCCGCCGTTGACGCCGATGCGGATGGGTACGTTTTTGGCATTGCAGGCATCCGCCACCGCCTTCACACGGTCATCGTCCCCGATGTTGCCGGGATTGATACGAATCTTGTCTGCACCGGCATCCAAAGCAGCCAACGCTGCGCGGTAATCAAAGTGAATATCCGCCACCACCGGAATGTCAACCGCTTCCTTGATGGCGGCCACCACCGCCGCGTCCGCCGGCGTAGGAACTGTCACCCGCACGATTTGGCAGCCTGCCGCCGCCACCCGTTTGGCCTGTTCTACGTTGCCTGCAATGTCCTTGACCGGAACATTGAGCATCGTTTGTACCGCAATGGGATTGGTACCGCCAATGGTAATGTTACCGATCTTGACTTCCCGTTTGAGTTGGCGCGTCATCTGAGTTCCTCCTTAGAAGAATCTTGTAATATCCTGCATGGTCACCAGCATCATCAGCCACAACAGCAGCACCATGCCGGCCGTATTGACAACCATCTGAAAGCGCTGGGGCACCGCATGGCCCGTCAGCCCTTCAAACAACAAAAACAACAGCTTGCAGCCATCCAGCGCGGGGATGGGCAGCAGATTAAAAATACCTACGTTGATGGTCAGCAGCGCCATCAAAGACAGCACATCTCGCCAGCCGTATTGAACAGCTTGGCTGACCGCCGACACCGTGCCGATTGGACCGGAGAGTTGATCTACCCCCACCTGTCCGGTAGCTAGCTGCCAGAAACCGCCCAAAATCGCCGTGCTGTAATACCGGAAAAACTCCCCGGTTTGTACCAACACATTGCGGGTGGTCTTACTCACGGCTGCCACACGAAAATCCACGCCACTAACGACGTTGCCATCCTCGTCGGTGGTAGGAGCCACCGTTACTCCCGTTAGTGTCACCAGTTCACCATCTCGCAGCACCAACATGGTATGTTGCTGCGTCGTTCCATCAAACAACTGCGCCAACGAATTGGCGGTGCGCACCCGCTGGCCATCCACCTCTACGATGGTATCGCCAAGCTGCAAACCGGTAGCGCTGCTCTGGGCATCATCCACGAACTGAGCCACGGTGGTTCCGCCCAGATTGGACATGCTGAGCACCAAAACCAACAGGACAAGGAATCCCAGCACAAAATTCATCACTGCCCCCCAGAGCGTGACAAAAAAGCGCTGCCATGCCCCGGCCTGCTCAAATTCCTGCCCCCGGACAACAACGGGAAACAGCCCTGTCTTCGGCTTGGGCGGATGTACCGGTGGAATTGCCTCGCCCTCTCCTTCGGGATCCGGCGGGTTAGAAAACAGATTATATCCGCCCAAGGGGATGAGCCGTAAAGTATACCGGGTTTCCCCTTTCCCCCACGCAAACAAGCGTGGTCCGAACCCGATAGAGAACTCTTCCACTCGAATGCCACAATGTCGAGCCGCCCAAAAATGTCCCCACTCATGCACCAAAATGACAACCCCGAACACGAGCAGAGATACCAGCCCGGTCAGCAATGCAGTCATAGGCACCTCTCAAATCTTAAATATGCGCTTCCACGTAAGCGCGGGCCATGCGATCGCAAGCATGGACATCGTCCAGCGTGTAATCACCGCCAAAGGAATCGCTGTCCACAACGCCTTCCACCAGACGGCCGATGTCGAGGAATCCGATCTCGTCCCGCAGGAAATGGGCCACCGCGGCCTCGTTGGCACCGTTGGCCGCACAGGGGGCCAAGCCGCCCTTGCGAATTGCTTTCTTGCAGGCCGCCAGACAGCGGAACGTTTCCTCGTCCGCCGTAGCAATACTCAGCTTGGTCAACGCGGTGAAATCCAGCTCCGGCACCGGGCTGGGCAGACGCTCCGGCCAAGTCAGTGCATACTGAATAGGGATGCGCATGTCAGGCACGCCCAGCTGTGCAATGATTGAATGGTCCGCAAACTGTACCGCCGAGTGAATGATGCTTTCTCGCTGTACAACGATCTGGATTTTATCTTCCGGCAAACCGAACAGCCATGCTGCTTCGATCAATTCCAGCCCCTTATTCATCAGAGTGGCGGAGTCAATGGTGATCTTTGCGCCCATATTCCAGTTGGGGTGACGCAGCGCATCCGCCTTGGTTTTGCCGCGGAGTTCCTCGGTGGTCATCCCAAAGAAGGGACCGCCCGACGCCGTAAGCAGGATTTTTTCCAGCGTTTTCGCACTGTGTGCATCCTGCAAGCACTGGAAGATTGCACTGTGTTCACTGTCCACCGGCAGCAGGTGCACACCTTTGCGCTGTACCGCATCGGTAACCAGATGGCCGCCGGTAACCAGACTTTCTTTATTGGCCAATGCCAAATCGTGACCGCTCTCAATGGCAGCCAAAGAAGCATCCAACCCCGCAATGCCTACCACAGCGTTCAATACCACGTCCGACCCCTGCATGGCAGCCAGTTCCCGCAGCCCGTCTGCACCCGCCAACAGCTTGGGGGCACCGGCCTGACCGGCCAGCTCCCCTTCCAGTTTTCGGAACGCGTCCGGATCTACCACCGCCACATACTGGGGATGAAATTCTTGAATCTGTTCCAGCAATTTTCCCACGCTGGAATGAGCCGCCAAACCGAACACGGAATAGCCGTGCATGCGGCAGACGTCCAAACTCTGGGTACCGATAGAGCCGGTAGACCCCAACAAAGTGATGGTCTTATTCATGATTTTTCGTCCTTTTTATAGCAGATAGAAGAAATACCGCACCGCAATGGCCACAAAGGGCGCGATAAACATTACGCTGTCAAAACGGTCCAGAATGCCGCCGTGGCCCGGGAAGATGGTGCCGTAATCCTTGATTCCAGCCTGACGCTTGACCGCCGAAGCAAACAGATCTCCCAGAATGCCCAGTATCGAAGCGACAGCGCCCATAAACAGCAGAACAAGATAATGCTTGGGGCGCATCTGGATGCTGAAGACATGATACCCGGAAGACAGCATGGTGTATACCGCCGTGAGCAGGGTGCCTGCAAGGACACTGCCCACAACACCGCCAATGGCACCTTCTACTGTTTTGTGGGGGCTGACGATTGGAGCCAGCTTGTGTTTGCCAAAGGCACGGCCGGCAAAGTAGGCCGCCGTGTCCCCGCCCCACGCAAAGCAGAGTGTGAGCAAGATAAAGTATACCGCGTCGTAGCGATAGTTTTCAAAGGGAAGCATCCGTTTGAGGTGAATGAGAGAATAGAAGCAGAAGAGGATGACACCGGAAAAGTAGACATATCCGGCCAGCCTGCCGAAATCCATCGTCTTGACATGCGTGATCTGGCAGATATTGAAAAATAGTACCACCAAAAAGCTGACAGGCAGCACCAAGCTCCGCGGTCCCGGGCTGGTGGTGAGCATGATCAGCAAGGTATACGGTACAGCCACGGCATAGAGATACCACTCTTTTTTGCCAAATCCCATGGCCGAGAAAACTTCGTGGATGGCAATCAGGCAAACGGCACTGAGCACCAAGTCAAACAGCAGTGTGTTGAAAAACGCCAGCACCACAGCCAACAGGGCCAGGCCGACAACAGCGGTAATAACGCGGGTCTTCATACGGTGTGTTCCCTTTCACGGATGGAATAATACAGTACACAGAACAGCCTATGCGGGCGTGCCCATCGGCATGCCCGCACAGACGCTCAGGAAGTGCCGATTGCTCAGACTTCCATAATTTCCTTGTTTTTGGACGCGCAGGTATCGTCGATCATCTTGACGTACTTGTCGGTCAGCTTTTGGGTTTCTTCCTCCAGTTTCTTCTGGTCATCTTCGGTCAATTCGCCGGCCTTCTTCATCGCCTTGAACTTGTCCATAGCATCACGACGCACATTGCGCACCGCAACCTTGGCTTCCTCGCCCTGCTTCTGGACATCCTTGGTCAACTGCTTGCGGCGCTCTTCGGTCGGAGCCGGGAAGACCAGCCGGATCACCTGTCCGTCATCAATCGGGTTGATACCGATGTCGCTCGTCTGAATCGCCTTGGAGATGGGCTTGAGCATCTGGCGATCCCACGGGGTGATAGTCAGAATACGCGCTTCTGCCACGGCTACCGCCGCGATCTGATTGATGGGCGTCGGGCTGCCGTAATAGTCCACCGTCACTCTGTCCAGAACGGCGGGATTGGCGCGGCCTGCGCGGATGGAGGCCAACTCGCGAACGAGATGGTCAACGCTGGCGTTCATCTTTTCTTCAAAGGGTTTGGTCGTGCTGCTCATGGCAATTTCTCCTTAGTTTTTAATAGTATAGGCAAACAGTATGAACTTTTCTTACAGAGAGGCGCACCGGTGCGCCTGTTTTTATTCCTTAACAAGGGTTCCCACATTCTCGCCTTGCACCGCCTTGGCGATGTTGGCAGGCTCGCCCAAGTCAAATACCACAATGGGCAAACCATTGTCGCGGCAAAGAGTTGCCGCCGTAGAGTCCATCACGGCCAGACGTTCGTCCAGCACACGTGTGAAGGTCAGCGTGTCGTAACGCACCGCGTCAGGATATTTGTGGGGGTCCTTGTCATAGACACCATCCACCATGGTAGCTTTGAACATTGCATCGGCGCCAATTTCCAGTGCACGCAGTGCCGAGGCCGTATCAGTAGAGAAGATCGGGTTGCCGGTACCGCCGCCAAAGACCACGATGGTTCCGCTTTCCAGTGCGGCGATTGCCTTATCGCTGGTAAAGACTTCCGCCACCTGCGGCATAAAAGAGCTGGTCATCACCACGGCCGGTACCCCCTGCTGCCGCAGAGCATCCTTCACGGCCAGTGCGTTCATGACGGTAGCCAACATACCGATTTTATCGGCATCCATCCGGTCCATCTTGCCGCTAGAACGGCCGCGCCAGAAATTGCCGCCGCCTACCACAATACCAATTTGGGTGCCCAAATCGTGGGCCGCTTTGATGCCGGCACAGATCGAGGCGATGGTTTCCTCATCAAACCCAGTCCCTTTGGGACCGGAGAGCGCTTCTCCGCTCACTTTGAGCAGGATGCGGTTATAGCGATTTCCCATAAAAATAACACCACCTGTTGTTTACTGTGGTTCTGTGTGCGCTATGGGCACAATAAACCATTCTTATGTACCTAGTATTTTACAATAGTTCGCCCCTAAAGTAAAGCGCCGCAGAAAAAAAAGCGCGGCCCTGTCAGGCCACGCCTTTCTGCTTTATTCTTCTGGATACTGCGGCAAAACGCTTTGCAATTCCCGCAGCAGATACGCTCGCCGTTGTGCCCGCTGTACCTGCGGCGCTGTGGTGGATTCCAACACCATATTGCCCAGATCCACCGAACAGGGCGGCAAGGCAAACCGCAGCGTCATACCGGGGCCCTCTTCCACCGTGAAAGTCCACCCCATGGCCGCCGCATAGGCACGGATCAAGGGCAGTCCCAGTCCCCCCTGTTCCAACAGGCGGTCGCTCCACACCCCGCCGTTCAGCAAGGCCTGTGCATCCGGCGGTAAGCCGGGACCGTCGTCATGGTAGCAAAAAGACTCCGGCCCGCACGCCAGAGTGATGTGCACCGGCCGCCCTGCAGCCAGTGAATTCGAAAACAAATTGGCGATCAGCCCATTCAACAGCGTGGGATCCCCCATGGTCAGCAGTACCGGCACGCCTTCGGCGGCTTCCACCACCGAAGTTGCCGACAGCCGTTCCTGAACAGCGATCTCATTGAAAAGCGTGCTGATCTCTCGCAGGTGCCCTAACAGTTCCATCGGCTGCGGTGTGCACACCTGCTGCAACACCGGCGCAATGGCGGCGTCCGCCGCATGCTCACCCAAGCGACGGAGCAGCAGCAACTGCTCGGCGATCTGCCGCAACAAGGGGCGTAACGCCTCATATTCCGTGGGTGTCACGCAATGTTCCATCTGATCTTCCAGAACTTCAAATGCGTTTTCCAACAGATGAAAAGAACTCTGAAATCGCCCCCGAAGCCCCCCGCGCAGGGCCAGCGCCAATTCCTGTTCGCTTGGCTGCATATTCTCCCCCTTTGTGAGGAGCTTGGCTCCCCCTTACCGAATTTCCTGTCGAAGCAACTCCAGCAAGCCTTTGAGAAGTTTGCCGTTGGGCAGCACCGCATCCTCGGGCAAGCCGCAGCGGCGGCACAAGGCTTTATACTGCGGTGTTGCTTGCTGTTGCATCTTGCGGGACAAACGCACCACCGCAGCAGCAATGCTGCCCTCTTGCGTTTCGTTGTCCTGCGCCACCAACTGATACAAAGATGCAATCGTCATGGGGCGCTCAGCCACCAAAGCATACAGAAGCATTTGCTCCAGATAGTCACAGCCACTCATCGACGGGTCGGCATGCATCTGCTGCAAATACCGGCGGCAACACCCACGAACCCTATACAAACGGTATTCGTCTGCACCGGCTCCCAAAAGATAAATTTGATCAAACAGTTCTCGAATCCGGTAAGGTTTCAGCAGCACTTGACAACCGCCAAATGCCTGTAAAGCACGGCGAGCCGCCGTTTGTTCCGGCAGCGGCGCCGTCAGCAAAAGTGCCGGCTGCGGGTCCAACGCCATCGCTCGGATCGCATCCACAAGCTGCAGGACACCGCCTTCTTCCAACAGCGCATCCAGCACAATCACCTGTGGATTTAACCCTCGGCGGAGTTGCTCCAACAAGATAGACCCACTAGGTAAAATAGCAGCCATGCGAACTTCCGGATGGGTCTGCGCATAAAGACGAATACATTCGCGCTCCATCCGCGCGCTGCTGACGAACACTGCCACAACCGCTGTTTTGCTGAAAGTAGGCTGCATCGGTGTTTTTCCTCTTTCCGGGATCGAACGGTCCCTTTCCAACGTTCCCAGCATCGTATTTACACCGACGCGCCGCACAAATCCCGTACGATGTCGGGCAGTTGTTCCGGTGCTACTGCATTTTCATACATATAGCATAAAACACGTCCAGCAAACGCTTCGTCTATCCCGCACAGACTGCAGGAAATATCCTGTGCAGAAGTGCGCCGCTTCGCGTGAAAACACAGGGATCCTTTTGCACGCTGCAACGCATAGGTGACCTGCTCCGCTTTCTGCAGGCCCTCCAACTCCGAAAAATCACGCCGGTATACCGCAAGGTATTTCTGTCCTGATTGTTCCATGATTTCTTCATCCTCCCCGATACGAAACCCAAGTCACGGGGAAGTTTTCCGCGGCACATTCCCCCGTAGATGTACTATAGGGCAAACTGCCATCGGAATCAATCCACACCAAAGATACGTTTTTCTACGCAGTGCGCAAGAAATGTTTGATTTTGTCTATTATACCACAAAAAGTGCAAAATAGAAGTGGTTTCATCAAGATTTTCTTTCTTCGCAAAGGAATTTCACAAAAATCATAACCCCACGTTGAACGTGGGGTTTGCAAAACGGCCCCATAGGGGCCA
>NZ_CALADU010000278.1 GCF_937890665.1 uncultured Subdoligranulum sp. | reverse complement strand
TACACATCCAGCGCAGCCGGGGCTATACCCAGCGCAACGCCTTCGATCTGGAGACGATTCGCAAGGTGGCCGAAACCGCCCGTGCGGCCAACCCCAAAGCGGTGATCTTTGTGGACAACTGCTACGGGGAATTCACCCAGATTCAAGAACCGTTGGCCGTGGGAGCTGACCTGATGGCTGGCAGTTTTATCAAGAATCCCGGCGGCGGTATTACGCCCACGGGCGGATACATCGCGGGCCGCGCGGATCTGGTAGAGAAGTGCAGCCATCGCTTTACGGCCCCCGGCATCGGCGCTGATCTGGGATGCACGCAGGACAGCCTGCGGGACACTTTTCTGGGCTTCTATTACGCCCCGGGTGTTGTGTGCGAGGCACTCAAAACGGCCATCTACGCCCAGTGTCTGATCGAGCTGGCGGGGGTCCATCCGGTGCCCCGCTACACCGAAGATCACAACGACATTGTGACCTGCTTCGATTCGGGCAGTGCGGCAGCCCTGACCGGCTTCTGCGCGGGAATCCAGCACAATAGTCCCATCGACAGCTTTGCCTCGCCGGAACCGGCCGATGAACCCGGCTATACCGATAAGGTGGTCATGGCGTCTGGCAGCTTTACCGAGGGCAGCACCATTGAGATCTCCTGTGACGGCCCGCTGCGGGCACCTTACACCTGCTATCTGCAGGGCGGCGTGAACTTCACCGCAGGCCGTGCGGCTGTGCTCAATGCGGTGCAGAACGCCTTCTTTGCTTGAGCCGCTTATATAAAAGAACAAAAAAATCCCGTGTGCCTTGCAGCACACGGGATTTTGCTTTAGAGGATGTTACCCTTTGACGTAATCGCGCACCAAAGCTTGCAGCAGATCATCGCGATCAATGCGGCGAATGATAGCGCGTGCATTTTTGTAGGTCGTGATATAGGTCGGATCCTCAGACAGGATGTAGCCTACCAGCTGGTTGATGGGGTTGTAGCCCTTCTCTTCCAGCGCGCGATAGACCTGCAGAACTGCCTGTTTGATCTCCATATCGCGGTCATCACGAATGGAAAATACAGCAGTCGGCTCAGAGATCGGCATATCCAGTTCCCCTTTCTCAGCGTAATATCACGTATATTATAACAAAAGTGCACACAATTTGCAATGCCTTGCCGGCAAATTTTTATACAAATTTCTGAATACTGTCAGCCAACAATGACTTCGCCCTTGCGGATGACCTTCTGAATGTTGAGCTGGTGGTCCGCCAAAATCACATTGCCCCAACGGCCGGGTTCCAGACTGCCGTAGTCGGCGTCGATGCCAATGCTGCGTGCAGGATTCAAAGAAGCGGCACGTACTGCGCTGACCAGCGGCACATCCATATCCAATACGGCGTGCTTCATGCAGTCGTACAGGCAGGTGGCGCTGCCGGCAATGGTGCCGGGATGCTCAGTCAGGGTAGCACGCGGGCCGCGTACCGTTACAGCTTGTCCACCCAAGGAGTATTCGCCGTCCGGCAGGCCGCAGGCCATCATGCTGTCGGCAATTAGAATCACATGCTCGTCCCCGAAGGTGCGGAAAGTAAAGCGCACCATGGCGGGATGAATGTGTACGCCATCGGTGATCAGCTCCACCTCGGCGCCTTCTTCCAAAGCGGCGATTATGGGGCCGGGGGCACGGTGGGTGATGCCGGGCATAGCGTTGTACAGGTGGGTCATGTGGGACGCACCGGCGGCGAACGCCTCTTTGGCGGTCTCATAGTCCACGCAGGTATGCGCAATAGAGATTCGGACCTCATTGTGGCATTCCTTGATGAAGTCCAGATTGCCCGGGACTTCGGGGGCAATGTCCACCAACCGGATCAACCCGCCGCTGCGAGCCTGCAAACGGCGGAACATACCGGCGTCGGCAGCCATCACATATTTAGGATTCTGGGCGCCCACTTTGTCAGGGCTGATGTAGGGCCCTTCCATATTGATGCCCACCAGATCGGCGCCGCGGTCATTTTTATGAGCCGCTGCTACATCCATGATGCCGTTGAGGATCTCCTCGTTGAAAGTCATGGTAGCGGGGCAGATGGCCAGCACACCTTTGCTGGCCTCAAAGTCAGCGATCGCCTGCAGACCGGCCTCGTCGGCGTCGCAGAAATCGTGGCCAACCGCGCCGTGGAAGTGAATGTCTACCAGACCCGGCAGGGCATAGGCACCCTGCGCGTCAAGAATTTCTTCCCCGGGCTGGGGGGCGGCGCCAAAGACGATGCGACCGTCCCGGATCACCAGATCCTTTTCTACAAACCGGCACCCGTCGGAAAATACCTTTGCATTGCGGATAATCATAGGTTTGCACCTCCTGCCCTTAGATCAGGCTCAGGGCCTCCTCGTCGCCCACCAGAATGAAATCGGGGTGCATCTGCAGGATGCTGGCCGGAACCTCGGGGGTCACGGGGCCGAAGAAGGCCTTCTTGACAATCTCGGCCTTGTCCTTGCCGTTGGCAACCATCAGCACTTTGCGGGCCTGCATGATGGTCTTAATGCCCATGGTGTAAGCCTGTTTCGGTACCAGATCCTCGTTGCCCTCAAAGAAGCGCTTGTTGGCTTCGATGGTTTCGGGCTTCAGGTCCACGCAGTGGGTGCCCAGCTCGAAAGCCTCGCCCGGCTCGTTGAAGCCGATGTGGCCGTCGTGGCCGATGCCCAGCAACTGCAGGTCGATGCCGCCTACCCGCTTAATGATGTAGTCATAGCGGGCGCATTCCGCCTCGGCATCCATGTTGGTGCCGTCGGGTAGGTTGATGGAAGCGGGGTTGATGTTGACCAGATCGAAGAGGTTGCGGTGCATAAAGCTCCAGTAGCTTTCGGCATGTTCCCGGGGCAGGCCGCGGTACTCGTCCAAATTGACGGTCGTTACTTCCGAAAAATCCAGATCGCCCTTGTTGTACCACTCCACCAGCTGCTTGTAGGTGCCTACGGGAGTACCGCCGGTAGCAAGACCCAGCACGCAGTTGGGTTTCATAATGACCTGAGCCGAAATGATGTTGGCCGCTTTGCGGGACATGTCGTAGTAATCTTTTGCACGGATAATTTTCATGAGAAAAACCTCCAGATGATTGTAGGGGAGAAGTCCTGTGGGATAGATGCTATTATAACACGGAAACGGTGCCAAAGGGAACACAACCGTGTTTTTTCTGAAAATAAATACCGGGGACAGGCTTTGCGCCCGCCCCCGGCGGAGGTGATAAAGGGAACCAGAACCTTTATCTCGGCGCTGTAAGGGGAATCCTTACAGCATCTTCTTCAATTCGTCGTAGACAAACTGGACCTTGGGGCCGATAACGACCTGGCAGGCATTCTTGCTGGGACGAATGACACCGGCAGCACCGGCAGCCTTAACGGCCTTTTCGTTCACAGCAGTGCTGTCCTTGACTTCGAAGCGCAGGCGAGTGGCGCAGTAGTCCACGTTCGCCACGTTGGCCTTACCGCCCACAGCAGCCAGAACGCCGCTGGCGATGGTGGTGAAGTCATTGTTGGCCAGCTGGATGTTGGCTTCAGCAGCCTCGGCATCCTCATCCTCACGGCCCGGGGTCACCAGGTTGAACTTGGTGATGGCGAAGCGGAAGACGACGTAGAAGACGACGAAAGCAGCAAGGCCCAAAGGCAGGATCATCCAAGTGTTGGCATGGGCCGGCAGAGAAGCGGAGAAGACCAGGTCAGTGGCACCGGCAGAGAACATGAAG